>JAOTTZ010000222.1 GCA_029864165.1 Burkholderiaceae bacterium | reverse complement strand
GCGCGAACTCGTCTTGCGCTTCGCGCGACACCTTCCACTGTTGCGCCACCTTCTCGGCCGTGATGCCCATGCCGTACGCAATGCCGACGTTCTCATCGCGGGCGAACAGCTCTGGATTGAACGCTGGCTTGTTCCCGCTCATCGGCACCATGCTCATCGATTCGCACCCGCCGGCGATCATGACTTCAGCCTCGCCGACACGAATGCGGTCAGCCGCCATCTGGATGGCGGTCAATCCCGACGCGCAAAAACGGTTGACGGTCACGCCGCCGACGCTGTTGGGCAACCCGGCCAACAGCGCACCGATGCGTGCAACGTTCAGACCTTGCTCGCCCTCGGGCATGGCGCAGCCGATGATGGCGTCTTCGATCGCTTTGGGGTCCAGCGCGGGCACCTGCTTGAGCGCGCCTTGAATCACGGCAATCAGCAGATCGTCCGGCCGTGTATTTCGGAACACGCCACGCCCCGACTTGCCGACCGGCGTTCGGGTGGCGGCGACGATAAAGGCTTCTTGAACTTGCTTCATTCGTATGCCTCTTAGTTGCGCACCGGCTTGCCGGTGTCCAGCATTCCCATGATGCGCTCTTGCGTCTTGGGGTGCTCCAGCAAAGCGCAAAAGTGCTTGCGCTCCAAGGACATCAAATATTCCTCGCTCACCATGGAGCCGGCATCGACGTCACCGCCACAGACGACATCGGCGATCAAAGCGGCGATATGAAAATCGTGGGCGCTGATAAAACCGCCTTCGCGCATATTGGCCAGTTGCGCTTTGAGGGTGGCTATGGCGTCACGGCCAGCGACCGGAATCAACCGCCGGGGCGGCGCGCGATAGCCGCTGTCGAACAGGGTCTTGGCCTGTTGTGCGGCGACATAGAGCAGCTCGTCTTTGTTCGGCACGATCACGTCGCGCTCGAGCAGGTAGCCCAGCTTGAGACCTTCAATTGCGCTGGTTCCCACCGTGCCCATTGCCGCGTTGGTGTAGCCATTGCGTAAGAAGGTGAAGAGGTTGGCATTCGCGTTGCCGGCAGCCGCCATCTCGGCGGCGCGGCGCGCGATGTACGTCAGGCCGCCCCCGCCGGGTAACAGGCCCACACCCACTTCGACCAGGCCGATATAGCTCTCCATCGCCGCCACGCGCCGGCTCGCGTACACGGCCAGTTCACACCCACCGCCTAACGCCAGGCCGCGCAGGGCGGCCACAACGGGCACCTGCGCGTAGCGGACGCGCAGTACCAAGTCTTGTAGCCTTTTCTCTTCCACCGCGATGCCCTTAGCACCCAGCTTCATGAACACTG
Source organism: Burkholderiaceae bacterium (assembly GCA_029864165.1). Lineage (GTDB taxonomy): Bacteria > Pseudomonadota > Gammaproteobacteria > Burkholderiales > Burkholderiaceae_C > CAIKUF01. The sequence continues at coordinate 2,959 of JAOTTZ010000222.1, read as the reverse complement.
GCATCAGCGATTTGAGGTTGGCGCCGGCCGAGAACACGTCGTCGGGCGACCAGATCACCAAGGCCTTGTACTTCAGCTCGGCGACCTCCACGGCTTTGAGCAAGCTTTCTGTGACGGCAGGGCTGATCAAATGCAGCTTGGCGGTAATACTGGCGATCAGCACCTCGCCGTCCAGTGTCCACGCTCGTACTTCTTCGTTGCTGAACTCCTCACGACCCGACTGCAAAGGCAGCACAGCGCCGGACCCAAGCACGCTGTCTCGAAAACACTGGCGTTGATAAACCGGCAGCTCATTGCGCGCGATGTACTTGCCTTGCGAAGCGCTCCACGAACCTTCGCAAGCGTGCACGCCCGCATGGTCGGCTACGGGCCCCTCAAAAACCCAGTCGGGCAGCGGCGCAGCGCTGAGTGCCTTGCCGGCTTCTATGTCTTCTTTGACCCACTGCGCGACTTGTTTCCAGCCGGCGTCTTGCCATAACTCAAACGGGCCCTGCGTACACGCAAACCCCCAGCGCATCGCCAGATCGATTTCACGCGCGCTATCGGCGATATCGGCCAGGTGCACGGCGCAGTAGTGAAAGCTGTTGCGCAGGATGGCCCACAAAAACTGCGCTTGTGGGTTGCTCGAGGCACGCAGCAGCTTCAGGCGCTCGGCGGCCGGTTTTTTAAGCATGCGCACGACGATCTCGTCGGCTTTGCCGCCGGCGGGCACATAGTCGCCGCTGGCGGGATTCAGGCGCAAGATGTCCTTGCCAACTTTCTTGAAATAACCAACGCCACTTTTTTGGCCCAGCGCGCCTTGTTCTATGAGCTTGGCCAGCACTGGCGGCGTCGCGTAGCTTTGAAAGAACGGGTCGCCGGCGAGGTTGTCCTGCATGGTCTTGATGACATGCGCCAGCGTGTCCAGCCCCACCAGGTCGGCGGTGCGGAAAGTCCCGGAACTGGCGCGTCCCAGTTTCTTGCCCGTCAAGTCGTCCACGACGTCGTAGCTCAAACCTAATTTTTCAGCCTCGGCCATAGTGGCCAGCACGCCCGCAACGCCGACGCGGTTGGCGATGAAATTGGGTGTATCCCGTGCGCGCACCACGCTTTTGCCCAGCGTGCTGGTGACGAAGGTCTCGAGCTGGTCGACGATGCCGGGCCGGGTGGTCGGCGTGGCGATCAGTTCGACCAGCGACATGTACCGCGGCGGGTTGAAGAAATGGACGCCACAAAAGCGTGGCTGTATGTCTTCGGGCAGCGCTTGGCTGAGCTGGGTGATTGACAGACCCGAGGTGTTGCTCGCCACAATGGCGTGCGGCGCAACGAACGGCGCTACCCGGTGGTACAAGGCCAGCTTCCAGTCCATGCGTTCGGCAATGGCTTCGATGATCAGATCGCATTCGCCCAGCCAGGCCATGTGCTCTTCGTAGTTGGCTGGTTGGATGGCCGAGGCGCCTTCGGGCACACCGAGCGCTGCGGGTTTGAGTTTTTTCAAGCCCTCGACAGCGGTGGTCACGATTTTGTTCTTCGCGCCTTCTGTCGCGGGCAGATCAAACAGCACCACCGGTACATTGACGTTGACCAGATGAGCGGCTATTTGGGCCCCCATCACACCCGCGCCCAGCACGGCCACTTTGCGCACGTTGAATCGATTCATTGCCACGATTTTAGGCTTGCGCTAGTCCACACGGGGCCAACTTTGGGTTCGACCTAACAGCAGTGTCCCATGTGGCAGTCCACATGGTGTTGCGCCACCAGCTTCACAGACCATTGTTTTGTATGAATGTCAACCGATCACTGCACGGAATTGCGTAAGCTCTTGCAAAGAGAGCAAGTATTTATATAATCCGCCGCCCTCGACTGAATCGAGAAATTTTCTGCCCACGACGTTGGTGGCAGGCCCTTGGGCTGTCATGGGCACAAAGTCAAAACGGACGGGCGGTATCAAAGGCCCACAACTTATTGAAGCAATTATTTGAAGGAGTCATTATGTACATGAAGAAACGTGAATTGGCGGCGGCCATATGCTTACTCACAGTCGGAATGAGCCAGTCTTCGATGGCGGCAGATGCTAGCGCTACGCTGGACTGGGGCAAGGCCGATATCTCCATCATTGGCATTGGCGGAACAGAGCCAGGGGTGACATATGCCGACCAAGCAACGAGTCTGGGCGCGAACGCATATGTTCCGGGTGTAGGCAGTCATAACAATAACCTGTCGCGAGTTGGCTGGCCAACATCTGCCGACGTCTTTGCAGAGATCGACGATACGTTCGCGGAAGCTTTAGTTTCGCGTCGAACCCTGTCCTCGGAGGCGCACTCGGAAGCGGTCACGGGCCCCGATTTTTTTGATGCTGCGCGAGCAGACTCGGGCGGCGGGCTATCCGAGAGTTTTTCATTCGATGGACCCGGAGTGCTATCGGTGGTCATCCCTTATGCTCTGGAAATAGCATGGGATCCAAGCTTGTGCGGCTTTTTTGAATGCGACCAAGCATTCGCCACAGTTTCCGCTAGCGCGTTCTACTCTAGCAACGATGGTAGCTCTAGTTCCAGTAGCAATGCTTCGTTCTCTCTACACTCATTTGGTGACGGGACTACGTCTAGATCAGGCAACTTGGTGTTCGGTATCTTCGCCAGCGGCCCTGGCAACGGACGCCTCGATATCAATTGGAGTGCCAGTGCGTTTTCACCGGTTAAGTTCGACGACTTCCCTTTTGAGGCCGAGCCTCTTCTCCTTTCTGCGGTGCCAGAACCAGAGACTTACGCCATGATGTTGGCTGGACTGGGTGTGCTGGTCGGTGCAATGCGTCGCAGGAAGTAAAACAATTAGCGTAGTGTAGGCACGAACCATGCATGCCAGACCCCGCTGCGGCGGGGTTTTTCCTCAGTGCACGAGCAAGCACGAGGGCTAAAACAACGCTTCTTCCATCTCCATCAGCGGCTTGGCGCCAGAGCGCACCGCGCGAATCAGCCCCGCT
>JAOTTZ010000221.1 GCA_029864165.1 Burkholderiaceae bacterium | reverse complement strand
AAAAGATCGCCACCTTGCCAGGCGTCCGCTCCCCGTCGGTAACGTTCTTGGTTGCGCCTTGCTTTTTTGCGCTCCAGCGAAAGCGCTTGCTGGCAAGTTCAGGCATCCACGCCTGTGGATGCACACCCAGCGCGCTGTCCATCGCCTTGCGGGCAAGTTTGGTCTTGTTGACCGCGTTGACCGCTTGCACGACGATGGGAATACCGGCAAACTGACCATGCACATCGGTAGACGCGAGAAGTTTTTCGCTGAACTTGACCCCACCCTGTTTGAACTTGATCGCCTTGGCGCGCAACATGGTATGCGGAAAGTCCAGGTTCCACGGATGCGGCGGCACATACGGACACTTGGTCATGTAGCACAGGTCGCACAGGTAACATTGGTCCACCACTTTGGCGTAATCGGCTTTGTCAACCGAATCAACCTCACCGGTCTTGCTCTGATCGATCAGGGAGAACAGCGTCGGGAAAGAGTTGCACAGGCTGACGCAGCGGCGGCAGCCGTGGCAAATGTCGAACACACGCTCTAACTCACGCGTGCAAGCCTCTTCGTCGTAGAAGCCCTGACCCGTCCAACCCAATGGGTGACGGGTGGGAGCCTCCAGATTGCCTTCACGGTTGCTCATGGCAGGCCGGAGTCGCTACAAAAATGCCTGTGCCCGTGCCGAAAATGGCTGGCAAGGGACACACGGCGCAGCTCAATCGACAAACGCTTCCAGGGCCTTCACGTAGCGGTTGGCATGCGAGCGCTCGGCTTTAGCCAGCGTTTCAAACCAGTCGGCGATTTCGGCAAAACCTTCTTGTCTGGCCACCTTGGCCATGCCTGGGTACATGTCGGTGTATTCGTGCGTTTCGCCAGCCACCGCAGCGGCAAGGTTTAGCCGGCTGGGCCCGATCGGCAAGCCGGTTGCGGGGTCACCGGTTTGCTCCAGAAACTCTAAGTGACCGTGCGCGTGGCCGGTTTCGCCTTCAGCAGTGGTTCGAAACAGCGCTGCGACATCGTTCTGGCCCTCGATGTCGGCTTTGTTGGCGAAATAGAGGTAGCGACGATTCGCTTGCGATTCGCCGGCAAATGCATCCTTCAGGTTCTGCTCAGTTTTCGATCCTTTTAAGCCCATGTCGCTCTCCTTTGAATGTGACGGCAAAAGTAACTATAGACCTTACCGCAATACGGGCGGTACGGGCCATTCAATGCTTCAATGTGAAGAATAGCTAGCGCAAATCGGTCTCCTGGTCGGGTTTGGAGACCGTTCAGTTTGTTAGACTGCGCACAGTGTTGGGGGGGTAGCTCAGCTGGGAGAGCGCTGCGTTCGCAATGCAGAGGTCGGGAGTTCGATCCTCCTCCTCTCCACCATACGGCCAAGACCAAACAAGCGCCTGGCTTTTTTTTGCGCCCGCTCGCGTGTCAGGCTGATTCGTCGCCGCGACGCGGCCGCAGCTCACCTGCACGCAACTCGCCGGCCGCTTTATCGAGCACACCGTTGACGTATTTATGACCGTCGGTGCCGCCGAAGCTCTTGGCAAGCTCGACCGCTTCGTTGATGGCGACACGAAACGGTATTTCAAGGCAGTGTTTGAGTTCGTATACGCCAATCATCAAAACCCCGTGCTCGATGGGCGAAAGTTGTTTGGTATCACGGTCCACGTAGCACCTCAGCACCTCGTCGAGTTCAGTCGCTTCACGAATGCACCCATGCAGCAACAAGTCGAAATGTGCCTGGTCGCACTTGTCGAACCCCTGCTGCTCGCGCACGTGCGCGTCTATCACAACCAGCTCTGCGCCCGAGATCAACCATTCGTAAAGACCCTGCAAGACATGCTCTCGGGCACGCCGGCGCGAAGATTTCGCAGCCGCCCGTTTGCGACTCGGTGGCGGCTCGACTTGCAGCGCAGAAGGCGACGTGTTTGCCTCAGAGATCACAACAACTCATCCCGCAAATTCGCCATCTCGACGGCAACACGGGCCGCGCCACGCCCTTTCTCTTCAGCCCGCACGCTTGCCTGGGCAACATTCTCAACAGTAAGGATGGCATTGGCGATCGCAATATGATGGTCCAGCGACACGCGCGTCAACCCGGCGGCGCTTTCGTTGGCGACCACCTCAAAATGGTAGGTTTCGCCGCGGATGATGCAGCCTATTGCCACCAGTGCGTCGTAGCGTTCGCTGGCGGCCATAGCGTCGAGCACAACGGCAATTTCCAATGCCCCCGGCACCGTCACCAGCTTGATGCGTTTGTCAGCCACCCCAAGCGCCAACAATTCCGCCTTACAGCTTTGCACCAGCTGCGCCGTCAGCGGTTCGTTGAAGCGCGCCTGCACAATGCCAATCCGCAAGTCTTTGCCGTTCAATAGAGGCGCCAGCGGCGCGTTGTTACTTTGCATGCTTTTCCCTGCTTTGCTGAGTCAATCTGAAGCGGCGACGAAACCAGTGATGTGTAGGCCGTAACCAACCATGCTTGGCATACGCCGTGGACTACCCAATAACCTCATCTGCGTGACACCCAACTCGCGCAGGATCTGAGCACCGATGCCATAGGTACGCAGATCAGCCTGGCCACGCGGCACGCCGCGCCGGTCCTGCGACGGCAGGACCCTGGAGAGAATGGCCGCCCTATCCTCACCACAATTGAGCAGCACCGCGACACCACGTTGGGCACGCGCAATCTCAGCCAACGCCTTGGGCAACGGCCACGAGTGCCCGCCAGCGTCAAGATCGAGCAAGTCCATCACCGACAAGGGCTGATGCACCCGCACGGTCACCTCCTCACCCTCCTTCCAGCGGCCGTGGCATAAGGCAATGTGAACACCACCGGTGCGATCGGAAAAAGTATTGCATTCAAAGTTGCCCTGTGCGGTATTCAGTGTTCGTTTACCCAAGCGCTCAATCAGCGATTCGTTGTGACTGCGGTGCTCGATCAGATTGGCAATACTGCCGATCTTTAGGCTGTGTTGGCGAGCAAAAAGTTCCAGGTCGGTTAGCCGCGCCATCGTTCCGTCGTCTTTCATGATCTCGCAGATCACTGCAGCGGGCGTCAGGCCGGCCATCAACGCCAGGTCGCAGCCCGCTTCTGTGTGACCGGCACGCATAAGCACCCCACCGTCCTGAGCTTGCAGGGGAAAGACGTGACCGGGTTGCACCAAGTCGCTGGCTTGCGATTCACGCGCCACGGCAACCTGCACCGTCCGCGCGCGATCGGCTGCCGATATACCCGTGCTGACCCCTGTGGCTGCCTCGATGGAAACGGTAAACGCGGTGCCCTGCGTGGCGCTGTTTCGCCGCGTCATCGGCGCCAAGTCCAAACGCTCACAACGTTCTCGGGTCAGCGCCAGGCAAATCAAGCCACGACCGAACCGCGCCATGAAGTTGATCGTCTCCGGTGTGACGTGGTCGGCCGCCAGCACCAAGTCACCCTCATTTTCGCGATCCTCTTCATCCACCAGGATGACCATGCGGCCCGCGGCCAACTCGGCAACCAGCTCAGGAATGGGCGAAATCGGCATGCCGTCATTGTAGGCGCGCCCCTCCTGCGCGAGGGCGACATCAGCAGCCATATCAAGAAGCAGCTTGCGGCAAAAACAGCGCCTGTAAGTCGCTCAAAAAGTCTATGCCACGTTGCGTCGGCCGCACTCGCTGCAAGTTGCGTTCGATGAGCCCATCGCGCTCAGCCTGTGCCAGCGCTGGTTCGATGGCGTTGATCGACAGTCCCGTACGGTCAAAAAAGCGCTGGATTTCGAAGCCGTCTGTCAGCCGCAACGCGTTGAGCGCGAACTCGAAGGGCAGTTCGGTGCGCGCAACCTCATGATTCTGCGCCACAGGCTCACCCGTCAGCGCTTGCTCCATATAGCGCGCCGGATCGCGATAGCGAACCTGGCGCACTATGCGATGCGGAAACGACAACTTGCTGTGCGCACCCGCACCAATGCCGAGGTAATCACCAAACTGCCAGTAGTTCAAATTGTGCGCGCAGCGATGACCGGGGCGAGCGTAGGCAGAAACTTCGTAGCGCAGCGAGCCACGCGCCGTGGTGAGTTCGGTTATGCGGTCAAGCATATCGGACGCGGTATCGTCGTTGGGGAGTTTCGGTGGATGCTTGGCGAATAACGTGTTCGGCTCTATGGTCAGCTGGTAGATGGACAGGTGCGGAGGGCTGAAAGCGAGCGCTGTGCGTAAATCAGCGTCGAGTTCAGCCAGCGTCTGCCCTGGCAACGCGTACATCAAGTCAAGATTGAAGGTGTCAAAAGCCGCACTGGCTTCTTCGAGCGCTGCCCGTGCCTGTGCACCG
>JAOTTZ010000220.1 GCA_029864165.1 Burkholderiaceae bacterium | reverse complement strand
ATATGGGCGTAGGCAATGACATTCTTGTTGCCGGTGGCGGTCACGAAAATATCGGCTTTGTCGGCTGCGTACTCCATGGTCACAACCTTGTAGCCCTCCATCGCCGCCTGTAGCGCGTTAATCGGGTCGACCTCGGTCACCCACACCTGGGCGCTGAGCGAGCGCAGGGCTTGGGCCGAGCCTTTGCCGACATCACCATAACCAGCCACCAGCGCCACCTTGCCGGCAATCATCACATCGGTAGCGCGTTTGATGGCGTCTACCAGCGACTCGCGGCAACCGTACAAGTTGTCGAACTTGCTCTTGGTGACACTGTCGTTGACGTTGATCGCGGGGAACATGAGCGTACCCTTGGCGGCCATCTCGTTAAGGCGGTGCACGCCCGTAGTCGTCTCTTCGGTCACGCCAATGATCTGCGCGCTCTTGCGGCTGTACCAAGTCGAGTCGACGGCAAGCTTGGCTTTGATGGCGGCGTACAGGCAGGTCTCTTCTTCGCTGACAGGGTTGCTCAGCAGTGAGGCATCCTTTTCCGCGCGCACGCCCAAATGCATCAGCAACGTGGCGTCGCCGCCGTCGTCGAGGATCATGTTCGGCCCCTCGTTTTCACTGCCCTTGGCACCGAACTCGAAGATACGGTGCGTATAGTCCCAATAGTCGGACAGGCTCTCACCCTTGTATGCAAAGACCGACGTACCGCGACCATTGGCCCCGTTGACCACCAGCGCGGCAGCGGCATGGTCTTGCGTCGAAAAGATGTTGCACGAAGCCCAGCGTACATCGGCACCCAGCGCTTGTAGTGTTTCAACCAAGACAGCGGTCTGGATGGTCATGTGCAGCGAGCCGGTAATGCGCGCACCCTTGAGCGGGCGCTTCGCAGCAAACTCTTCTCGAATCGCCATCAATCCGGGCATCTCAGTCTCGGCGATGCGGATTTCCTTGCGGCCCCACTCAGCGAGCGACAAATCGGCGACCGCGTGGTCCGGCGTCGTGATTGCACCGCGGGTAGGCTTGAGTACAGCGTTCATGGGGACTCCCTCAAAAAGCGTTTACCCAGATCGCGCGGCAGCAGTAGGCATAGGCGCAGCGCGCGAAATCCGGTGTGGGTGAGAGTCGTTGCTATCAAGGTTTTCAAACCTTGGGCCGGTTGCGACCTTGCAACGCTCCTCGGCATTGACGGTGCATTGTAGTGTCGGCGTGCCGAGTGCGGCCCACACAAAGACGAGGTATAGTAGGGGCGTGAATGCCTTCAACGTCAGTCTAAACCGACAAAGTCGGGCGCAGCGTGAAAACCCATCAGCCGGCGTCCGTCCGGTGGGTTCTAGCGCTTGGCGCTAGACTGGGTTGGCACCGCGGCAATGACTGGTAACAATTTTCCGGGTCCCACCCCCCTCGAACTAGGGATACCCAACCGGTAAAATTGCATCACACTAGCGCTTCGTAGAGGGTTTTATGGGTTGTTATTCTGGTAGGTAGTAAATTCTAACTTTGGGAGATTTTTCATGGCTATGAGACATTTAGCGCTGGCAACCGCGGCGGCTTTGGCAGTAGGCGGCGCGTCGGCATCGGTTAACCATTGGGGCGAGCACGACACGGACACGGACGGTATCGGCCCGGACACTAGTTTCGAGTTCGCTTCGCAGACGGTCAACGCCAGTGGGGGTGGTGGTTTGGGTTCAGGTGACATGATCACTTTTACACTGAGTGGTAGTCCGCTTAACGTGCTAACAGCAACCGCTCTTTCGAACCACCCTTTCAGCGGTGCCACGGTCGAGTTGTGGGCTGACGGCGGAGTCACTGCGATAGACAGCTTCTCTTACGCTGGGAGCAAGACCTTTGCGCCTGTTGGGTCCGGTGACTATTTCTACAAGGTTCTGGGCGACTTCCCCGCGATGGGCGGAAGCTACACGTATTACCTCGCCTCGTCGGTGGCGGTAGTACCGGAGCCTGAGACCTATGCGCTGATGCTGGCTGGTTTGGGCGCGTTGGGCTTTATTGCCCGTCGTCGTTCACAGAGTTAAGCGTTTTCCGTCTTACGGGGAAAAGCGGGCTTCGGCCCGCTTTTTTTATTGTCGAGCCTTTTTCAGTCGACATTCGTAAGCACGAATCTGACCAGTTCGCAGGCGACATCAACCCCGTCAGCCCATACAGCGAGGAGAGGTTTGCCCGCTGCTGCTGAATTTTCGTTCAGCCTTGGCGAGCTGAGACGGCGCGCGCCCCAAGGCCTGGTAGCAGCGCGTCGCTGCGCCAGCGCTCCATTGCTCCCAACCCCTCGCGCCCACACCTTTCGTGTCTTGCGCTGTGGTGCCCTGTTTTCTGGTGGGCGCGAGCAAGCCTGCAACCGCGCGCTCCCCCACCCAGAGTACGTGCCGATTCGAACCAGTCCGCTCCGACACCACCTGAGGTTCATCAGCTCGACCGAAGTAACAAGCGGTCACACATTACCCCGCGCGCAGCCCCTTACCCATGGGATAGCTGCCCCTTACCCACGGGATAGACAGCCAACATGTTTCGAAGAGATACTCACAGCACGAGGTCATGTTCACGGGTTGTGTGCATAAGCTGTTCGTAGATTTACTAGGAGCTTTCATGAATTTCAAACATATGGCGCTGGCTGGTGCAATGGCGCTTGCTTCCTGCGGGGTGTTTGCTGCCCCCGGGGATAGTTTCACAAGTGACTTTGGATCAAGCACTGGTGCGGCGGGCACCATAGACTCGACGTTCACGTTCTTCACGGGTCTGGGAAGTGGCTTGCAAGACTGGGAACTCGGCGTGGTAGCAACTGGGCTGATCGCGCTTACTAGCGTCACCATCGATGGAACACCGGTTGCCATCGGCCCTGGTCCGAAGCTCGCACTGGGCAGCGGCACTTTCTTCAACACTGACGATTTAGTTGCCGTCCATGTGGTGGGTACTACAACCGGCAAGGGTAGCTTCGGGGGTTCCGTCACACTCACCAGCGTGATCCCAGAGCCAGAAAGCTACGCTCTGATGCTGGCAGGTCTAGGCGTTTTGGGTTTTGTTGCCCACCGCCGTAGTACAACACAGCTTTAAGCGGGTTGCGTTCTGCAAGAAAGCGAGCCTTGGCTCGCTTTTTTTTCGAGCCTGTAAAGTGCATTCAGCCAACATGCATCAGCACGCACAGGCACGGTGCGGCGTCAGCTCAGCGGCCGTGGGCTTGAACTCGCCAGCGGTCCAGTCTGGCCAGTTCGCCATGCCCCCCCAGCATTTCCGGGGCTATGGCTTCTAGGCTGGCCGGCGTGATACCCAACCGCTCCAACCCGGGGCGCACGCCGCTGGCGACATTGGGCAGCTTCATCGAGTTGATGTTGTCGCGCGATATCAACGGCTCGCCCGGCAGGAGCTCCATCAGCGTAGCCATCAAGCGGCCCAGTGCAGCAGGCACAGGCAGGACAAGCCGTTGGTGCCCCGACCATCGCCCCGCAAGGCAAACCAATTCGGCCAGGGTGTAAATCGTCGGTCCAGTGCAGTCCAGCACCTGCCCAGCCGTAGATGGCGTCTCCAACGTCCGCGCCACCGCCTCTGCGACGTCATTGACCCACACTGGCTGGAACTGCGCCTTGGCGCAGGCCAGCGGCACGACCGGAAGCACCGCCTGCATGCGCGCAAACAGGTTGAGAAAGCGATCTTCGGCACCAAAGACGACCGAAGGGCGCAGCACGGTAACGGCCAACCCAGACTGCCGCAACACGGCCTCGCCAGCCGCCTTGGAACGCAGGTACATAGACGGCGCCGAAAACTCAGCGCCGAGCGCACTGACATGCACGACGCGTTGCACGCCGGCAACGCCGCACGCTCTTGCCAAACGGCGTGGTAGTTCGACATGTGCGCGCTCGAACTCGGCGTTGTCGCCGTGCAAAACGCCTACGAGACTGACAACCGCCTCGCAGCGGGCCATCAATTGCGCCAACTGTGCTTCGTCATGCACATCGGCTTCGATCACTTCGACCGTGGGCAGCATCTGTACGTGCTTCGCACGCCCGCGGTGTCGGGTTGGAACCACAATACGCCCACCAGCGCCACCCGAACGCTCGACAAGCTTTTCGCACACCAGGCTGCCGATAAAGCCAGTGCCCCCGAGAACGAGGATGTTCATGGCAATGCCTTAGCTTCTGCGGTCTCGTTGTCTTCACGCGGTCCGATCATGCCGCCCAAACGTTCTTTCAGCGAAGGCACCGATCCATTGAGCAGCGCCGCATAGACGGTGGCGTTGGCAAGCACCTTTTTCACATATTCGCGCGTTTCACTGAATGGAATGTTTTCGGCCCAGATGGCCGCTTCCAGCGTC
>JAOTTZ010000219.1 GCA_029864165.1 Burkholderiaceae bacterium | reverse complement strand
GGTAAAGTGACAATGGCGAGCCGGTATAGCGCTTTTTCAAGCGTTGGCCCACCTGCACCTGCATCATGTCGCCGGCAGCGATGTACTCCTTGGCCTTGAGCACCGCAGCGATGTAGTCATCTTTGGCGAACTCGCGCTCGACAGCTTGCGAGGCGCTGCGGGTGACCGCCGGTGCATTCACGTTGCACTTGAGCTTGTCGGCCAACTCGGCCAGCCGCCGCTGCGCACGCGCGAACGCATTTTCTTGACCCGGATCGGCGTAAACGATCAAGTACAAATACCCCGACAGGTTGTCGATTACGGCGAGTTCTTCACATTGCAGCAGCAACACGTCAGGCGTCGCGATGCCGCCGCTTTTTGTGACCTGAGCCAGCCTGGGTTCGATATAGCGCAGCGCGTCGTAGCCGAAATAGCCTGCCAGCCCGCCGCAAAATCGGGGCAATCCCGGCCGCAACGCTACCTTGAAGCGCTGCTGGTACTCGGCGATGAAATCGAGCGGATTGCCCTTGTGGGTCTCCACCACTTGGCCGTCAGTCACCACTTCGGTGTTAAAGCCTGTAGCGCGCAGTAACGTGCGCGCGGGCAGCCCAATGAAGGAATAGCGTCCGAAACGCTCACCACCGACGACCGATTCCAACAGCAAGCTGCACGCACCACCGCCGCCGTAGGCCAGCTTCAGGTATAGCGAAAGCGGTGTTTCGAGATCGGCAAAGGCCTGCCTTACCAGCGGTATACGGTTGTAGCCTTGTTGGGCCAGGCGCTCAAAGTCAAGCTCGGTGATCACGTCGCGGCACCTCGCAGCCGCGGCAAGGTTGCGTGAGGCAACCCGCGGGGCAATTCAGGTGGGGGGCTGAAAACGGTCAACCCGGCACAACCGGACGGTCTAAACACCTGTCCGTGAATAAACATGCGCTAAGTCGCCCGACAAAACAAACCCCTCAGCACAACCAAAATGCGACCAGCCCATACGCTGCGATCGCTCGGTCGGTGGGCATACTTTTTGCACGCAGCGAACATGCGAAAAGTGTAGCAGGCGCCTGACCGATAGCTGCTCAAGGAAAAAAACACCCAGGTGCGCTCGAGCCTAGGCCACCCTGAATGTGGCGGCAAGTCGAAGCGCTGGGCCGGCAGCTTACAAGTCCATGGACAGTAACGTCGACGGTGCCCAATCGGGGCTGTGAGTGACCGACTCCCGCTCGGGAACAAGAATTCGCGAACTGCGGCTTTTCAACCAGGCGACCAGCTTTGCTGCGGGAAGTGGGGGACTGAGCAGATAGCCCTGGACTTCGTCGCAGCCCAGGGCGCGCAGGTAGTCGGCCTGATGCAGCGTTTCTACGCCTTCGGCCACAACCTTGAGTCTCAGGCTGTGCCCCATCGCCAATACGGCGGTGGCGATGGCGCTGTCGTCTTGATCGCTGGTGATTTCGCGTACGAAAGAGCGGTCAATTTTGATCGTGTTGATGGAAAAACGCTTGAGGTAGCTCAGCGACGAGTGCCCGGTGCCGAAATCGTCAATTGCCACGCGCACGCCGAGTTTGGCGACGCTGGCGAGAATGTCGCGGCTGGTCTGAGTGTCCTCCATCAACTGGCTCTCGGTCAACTCAAGCTCCAGCCGATACGGCGCGATTTCCGTTTCTTCCAGCGTGTCGGCTATCAACTGGAACAAGTATTGTTGGCGGAACTGGCGCGGTGAGAGGTTGACCGCCAGTGACAGCCGAGGCAAGCCCATCCGATCCCACGAGGCCAACTCCGCGCACGCGGTTCGTATGACCCAAGCGCCGACCGGAAGGATCAAACCAGTCTCTTCGAGCAGCGGAATGAACTGCTCCGGCGGGACTTGAGCCTCCCCGGGCCGGTTCCAGCGAATCAACGCTTCGACGCCCACGATCTCTCCTGTGTGCAAGTCCGCTTTGGGCTGGTAGTACAGCACGAACTCGTTTCTCTCGAGTGCATGCCGCAAGTTCGTTTCTAAGGAAAGTTGCGCCTGCGCCTCGGCATTCATGTCCGGACTGAAGAAGCAATAGGTCCCGCGGCCCATCGCCTTGGAGCGATACATGGCCGTATCGGTGTGCCTGATCAAGCCGTCCAAGTCGGTGTCGTCTTGTGGGTACAGCGAGATCCCGATACTGGTGGAAATGACAATCTCCTGTTTTCTGAGCACAAACGGTTCGTTCAACGCTTCAAGAACACGCCTGGCTATCAGCGCCGCGTCGTCTTTGTCGCCAATGTCCTCGAGGATGATGGTGAATTCGTCGCCGCCTAGCCGCGAAACAGTGATTCGGTTTTCAGAGCTATCCAGAGCGATCGTATCTGCCGCGCGCAAACGGTGTACCAGCGTTTCCGACACGTGCTTGAGCAGGCGGTCGCCCGCTTCGTGCCCCAAGCTGTCGTTGACGACCTTGAACCGATCCAGGTCCAAAAACATCAAGGCCATGGTTGTGCCGTTTCGCTTGGCGCGTTTCATCCCCTCGCGCAGCCGGTCGCGAAACAAGCCGCGATTGGGTAGCCCCGTCAGGCTGTCGTAGTTGGCCAGGAAGGCCATGCGGTCGTGTGTCGCCTTGCGCTCGGTGATGTCGCGAACGATGACGATGACTTGCGCCACACCTTTGAGCCGAGAATCGCTGACCGTGATTTCGACCGGAACCTGCTTCCCGCCTTTGCATTGGGCGACCGTCTCGTGCAATCCGGTGGGGAACTTGGCGTTGCCGTCGGCATCTCCCCATGGGGCCACCAACTCACCGAGGTTTTGGCCCAGCAATTTCGCAGCGGGCTGGTCAAAAAGACGGCAAGCCGCAGGATTGCACGACACCACGATGCCGGAGGGTAGACAGGTCATGATGCCGTCTATAGAGTTTTCAAACACAATGCGCAGGCGCGCCTCGACCTCACGTTCACTTTCAGCCGTGACGATCGGCCCTTGCTGGCGTGTCACGGCAACTGCCGCAGTAAAACCGCGCCATGACAGAGGCCCGTTACGAAGCGTCACCCGCAGGACGACAAAGGCAACCGTTGACAGCAAGACAAACAAACACGTTGCGGTCAACGTGCCGCTTTGTATCAGTGTGCGCGTAACGGCTACTTCGCCGATCGGGCCGGTCGGGCCCACCAACGACGCGGTACGCGTGAGCCTTGGCTTTGAGGGCACGCTCCCGGTTTGGGCCACCTCAAGCCCGGCCGCATCGGTGATCATGTACAGCGCCGACTTGTCGTTTGCTATCGCTTCCAGGGCGAGTACGCGCTGTGCTTCGTTGCGCCAGTTGCTGGTGACCCTCGCTTGGAAATTTACTGCCAGCGCGCTGGCAGTCAGCGCAGTGACGGTTGATTCTCTTTGATAAACGTCCCAAAGCAGGCCGATCGGAATCATCAGCGCCACTGCGACGACAAGCAGCGCAGCGGTGATGTGGCCGCTACGGCGGCCGTTGCCGTCTGTCCCGCGGGCGCCTGGCTGTTGTTGGTTGGGGGCAGTTTCCACGCTCGGTGTCTACATCCCGACCTGATGTCGGTCAGCAGCAGCTAGCACGGGCGCGGCGGCCATTTGCATGCGGGCCGGCCACGTCGGCGGTATGGCTGTAGTTGCCGGTGTAGCCCCTTTTTGCGCTGTGTTCAAGGCGCGCGCATTGACACGCGGTGAATCCATGTTCATAAGGGTTCCCGATATTGAGATCAGCAGCTGGGGTATATGGTGGGTTACGGCCAGCGCGGCGTGAACTTGAGCCCCGGTCAATGGCAGGTTTGTCGCATTGTGACAAACCTTGCACGCGATGAGTGAGTGTTTCCGGTCGAGGCGCGTGCGCCGGTCCGGTTCCATCTACGGCAGGCCTGCTCAGCAAGGTAGGGCACCTTTGCCAACAATGGCTCAAGTCTTGCAGGTTTGCGCCGATACCAGGACCATTCCCTTGGCTTCCCGTGGCCGAGTAAGCAACCTTTACCGCCCAAGTTGGCCCATGAGGAACCCGATGGCCTACCACTATGCGACTCCGGAAGAGTTGCGCCTGGGGATGTATGTTCACCTTGAAGGTGGCTGGCTGGCGCACCCATTCCCCTTGAGCAAATTCAAGATTACCTCGCCGGAGCAAGTCGCCACCTTGCGCGCGCTGGGCCTGGAGAAGATCCGCTGGAACCCGGAAAAAAGTGACCCGCCGGCGATCAAGCCCACGCCGGTAGCAATCGTTGGCTCGGCAGTCCGACGCGGGGAAAGCGAAGGGCCAACATGGCCACAATCCGCGCCGGCGCAAGTGTCCGAACAACCCGCCCAGCAGCAACGTCTGGCCCAGCTGACCGCGCAGCGGCAAGCATTGAAACTCTGCGAACGACAG
>JAOTTZ010000217.1 GCA_029864165.1 Burkholderiaceae bacterium | reverse complement strand
CCGCGTGATCGCTTATTTCGCCGCGCAGATGAAGCCACCGGCTTCGACGACCTCCAGTGGCACCAGCGTGCAGCTCACAGACCGCGAGAGCGAAGTTCTGCTGCGCGTCGCCAAGGGCTATACATTACCCGAGATAGGCGGGCAGCTGAATCTGTCGCGCCACACCATCGCGGACTACGTGAAGGCGATCTACCGCAAGCTCAACGTGAGCTCGCGTGCCGAGGCGGCGTTGGAGGCGCAACGGCTCGGACTTATTCGTCACTAGGAGCCTGTCGGACTTGAGCGATCGTAGCGAGCCGAGTGGGAGAGCGAGGCCAGTTTTGCCCGAGTTTGAGGCGCATAGTGGATCTATGCAACGAGAAATCGGGGAAAAATGGACCGATCTTCCCACTGGCGCAGTAGATCAGCCTCAAGTCCGACCGGCTCCTAGGGCCTCGTAGTGACGTGATTGCACGCTTGGTCGGCCTGCTGGTCGAGAAGAATCCGCCACAGGTGTTGGTCGACGTTGGCGGCGTCGGCTACGAAGTCAGCGTGCCCATGAGTACTTTCTATAACTTGCCAGCGCAAGGCGAGCGCGTCACGCTGCTGACGCAGCTTGTGGTGCGTGAGGACGCGCGGATACTGTTTGGGTTTTTGACCCCACAAGAACGCTCGGTGTTCGGTCAATTGGTCAAGATTTCCGGTGTCGGCCCGCGAACGGCGCTGGCCATCTTGTCCGGCCTCTCGGTGGCCGAGCTGGCGCAGACCGTTACCCTGCAAGAAAGCGGCAGGTTGGTGAAGGTGCCTGGAATCGGCAAGAAAACAGCCGAGCGACTGCTGCTCGAACTCAAGGGCAAGCTCGGGTCGGATCTCGCGCTCCCGGCGTCGCCGGCGAGTGGCGCGTTGGCCGATATTCTCCAAGCTTTGGTGGGACTGGGCTACAGCGACCGTGAGGCCGCAGCCGCCTGCAAGGTGTTGCCTAGCGGTGTCGGCGTCAGCGACGGCATCAAACTGGCGCTGAAATCGCTGGGCCGGTAGGAGACAGTCCTCGCGTCGGCCATGCCGATGTATTGATTCGACACCTTCATCCGGCCGATGAACCCGCTGCTCCAACGCTTGCACCCTTATCCATTCGAGCGCCTGCGCGAACTCACGCGCGACATCACGTCCAACCCTGCGCTCAAGCCCATCAGCCTGGGGCTCGGCGAGCCGAAGCACGCCACGCCGGAGGTGATACAGCGGGCATTGGTAGACAGCCTGAGCGGGCTGGCGACGTATCCGGCCACCGCTGGCGAGCCGGCGTTGCGGCGGGCCATCGCCCATTGGGTGCGGCGACGCTACGGCGTGGGGCTAGACGAACAAACCCAGGTGCTGCCGGTCAACGGTTCTCGCGAGGCCTTGTTCGCGCTGGCGCAAACCGTCATCGACCCGGCACCCGCCAACGCCACCGTGGTTTGCCCCAACCCGTTTTACCAAATCTACGAAGGCGCTGCGCTGCTGGCCGGCGCACAAGTAGCATACGCCAACAACACCTCGCAACCGAACAGGGCCAACGGTTTTTCAACCGACTGGCGCAGCATTGCGGACAGTACGTGGGCTGACACCCAGTTGCTCTACGTTTGCTCACCGGGCAACCCCACCGGCGCGGTGATGACGCTGGCCGAATGGGAATGGTTGTTCGCCCTGAGCGATCGCCATGGTTTCGTGATTGCTGCCGACGAGTGTTACTCTGAAATCTACTTCGGCGACGAACCGCCGTTGGGCTCATTGCAGGCCGCTGTGCAACTCGGCCGCACGGGGTTTTCCAATTTGGTCGCTTTCAGCAGCCTGTCCAAGCGCTCCAACGTGCCGGGCTTACGTTCCGGCTTTGTTGCCGGCGATGCGGCCATCCTCAAGAACTTTTTGCTCTACCGCACTTACCACGGTAGCGCCATGAACCCCGCCGTTCAGCGCGCGAGCATCGCCGCCTGGAGCGACGAGGCGCATGTGGTCGCTAACCGCCAGCTTTATCGGCACAAGTTCGACCAGGTCACGCCGGTGTTGGCCCAGGTGCTGGGCGTGTCGTCGCCAGATGCAGGTTTTTACCTTTGGGCCGACGTTTCTCGCGTCTGGCCGGGTGGTGACGATGTGGCATTCGCGCTCGCCTTGCTGGCTCAATACAATGTGACCGTGTTGCCCGGGAGCTTTCTGGCGCGCGAGGCGCAAGGCGTCAACCCGGGCGCGGGCCACGTGCGGCTGGCCTTGGTCGCTGGTGTGGCCGAGTGCGCTGAAGCCGCGCATCGCATTGTTGCCTTTGTGAAGTCCGCCCGCATTGGGGCCCACTTTTCTGGTTGAATTTTGAGAGTACCCTGGAGCCATGACCCAACAACTCAAAGACGTGATCGACCAGGCCTGGGAGAACCGTGCGCAAGTTTCGCCGGCCTCGTCACCCGAGGTGCGCGATGCCGTCGAGCACGTGATCGACGAGTTGGATCACGGCCGAATGCGCGTGGCCGAGCGCCAAGGCGTCGGTCGGTGGAGCGTGAACCAATGGGTCAAGAAGGCCGTGCTGCTGAGTTTTCGCCTCAGCGACAACAAGCGGATCAACGCCGGCGATTTGAGTTTTTTCGACAAGGTTGAGACAAAGTTTTCCCGCCTCGACGATGCGGCGATGCGAGACACCGGCGTGCGTGTGGTGCCGCCCGCTGTGGCCAGGCGTGGTAGCTACATTGCTAAAAACGCAATACTGATGCCGAGCTTCGTCAACATCGGCGCTTATGTCGATGAGGCCAGCATGGTCGATACCTGGGCTGCCGTCGGCTCGTGCGCGCAAATCGGAAAAAACGTGCACCTGAGCGGCGGCGTGGGCATCGGCGGCGTGTTGGAGCCCATGCAGGCCAACCCGACGATCATCGAAGACAACTGCTTCATTGGTGCGCGCTCGGAAGTGGTTGAGGGTGTGATCGTGGAAGAAAACTCCGTGCTTTCCATGGGCGTCTACATTGGGCAAAGCACCAAGATCTACGACCGTACCACTGGCGAAGTGATCTACGGTCGCGTCCCGGCGGGCTCCGTGGTGGTGAGCGGCAACCTGCCAGCCGAATCCGGCAAGTACAGCCTTTACTGTGCGGTGATCGTCAAGCGCGTCGATGCGCAAACGCGCGCCAAGACCAGCATCAACGACCTGTTGCGCGCATGAATCTTGTTTCTACTTTTGAGAGGGCCCTGTTATGAGCGAAGGGAATATGGAGCGGGTGCTGCGGCTGATGGCTGAAAAGAGCGCGTCAGACGTCTACCTGTCTGCCAATACGCCTATCCTGATCAAAATCAACGGCCAGATACTGCAACTGAGCGACCAGCCGCTCACCCCCACGCAGCCGCGCCAGTTGCTATTGGAGGTGCTGTCGCCCCTGCAAATGGAAGAGCTAGAAGAAACCCGTGAGCTCAACATTGGTATCGGTTTGTCGGGCGTCGGTAGTTTCCGGCTCAGTGCGTTCATTCAACGCGGTACGGTGGCGGCGGTATTTCGCTGCATACCGTTCGTGATCCCGTCACTTGAGAGCTTGAACGTTCCGCCCGTGTTGAGTTCGCTGGTACTGGAAAAGCGCGGCCTGATTCTGATGGTGGGCGCCACCGGTACCGGCAAGAGCACCACGCTTGCCGCGATGTTGGAGCAGCGCAATCAACAAGTGACGGGGCACATACTTTCGATCGAGGATCCGATCGAGTTTCTTTTTTCCAATAAGAAATCTGTGGTCAATCAGCGCGAGGTGGGCCGCGATACGTTGTCGCTACAGGTCGGCTTGAAAAATGCGTTGCGTCAGGCGCCGGACTGCATTCTGATCGGCGAAATTCGCGACCGCGAGACCATGACCTCGTCGATCAGTTACGCGCTTTCGGGGCATTTGGTGCTGGCGACCATGCACGCCAACAACAGTTATCACGCACTCGGCCGCATCTTGTCGTTCTACACGCCGGAATCGCGCCCGGCGCTGCTCAGCGACTTGTCCTCTGGATTGCGCGCCATCGTCTCGCAGCGGCTGTTGCGCGCTGTCGCTGGCGGGCGGCGCCCGGCGGTGGAAGTGTTGCTCAACACCAAGTTGGTGTCCGAGCTCATAGAGAAAGCCGACTTCAGTGGCATACGCGAGGCGGTGGAAAAATCGACCACCGAAGGTTCACAAACCTTCGAGCAGGACATTGCGCGCCTGATCAACACCGGGGTGGTTGCACGTGACGAGGGCTTGGCCTTCGCTGATTCGCCGACCAACTTGTTGTGGCGGCTTGAAAACGAACCCGCGCCAAAGGTCAAAGAGGCGCCGAAGAAGGAAGAGGTCGATGATCAAGCTACTTTCACCGAGATCACGCTGGACGTGCCG
>JAOTTZ010000218.1 GCA_029864165.1 Burkholderiaceae bacterium | reverse complement strand
TTCTTTGCTAGTCACCATCTCGAGCGTCAGCTCGTCATGGTTGCGCAAGAACACAGCCCACTGGCAGTTCGACGGAATCTCGGGCGTCTGCGCCAGGATCTCCACCACCGGGTGCCGGTCTTCCTGCGCGATGGCCATGTACATGCGCGGCATGAGCGGGAAGTGGTACGCCATCTGGCATTCGTCGCCATCGCCGAAATACTCACGCACATCCTCGGGCCACATATTGGCCTCGGCCAGCAGTAAGCGACCGGGATACTCTTCGTCCAGCCGGCTTCGAATCGCCTTGATAACTTCGTGCGTCTCGCGCAGGTTCTCGTTGCTCGTGCCCTCGCGCTCTATCAAGTAGGGGATCGCGTCGAGGCGAAACCCGTCCACACCCATATCGAGCCAAAACTCCATGGTGCGCAACACCGCTTCGAGCACAACCGGATTATCAAAGTTCAGGTCGGGCTGGTGGCTGAAAAAACGGTGCCAGTAGTATTGTTTAGCGTCTTCGTCCCAGGTCCAGTTGGACTTCTCAGCATCGGTGAAGATGATGCGGGTGCCAGCATACTTCTGCGGATCGTCGCTCCAGACATAGAAGTCACGCTCGGGTGAACCCTTGGGCGCCTTGCGAGCAGCCTGAAACCAAGGGTGCTGGTCGGAGGTGTGGTTGACCACCAGTTCGGTGATCACGCGCAAGCCCCGTTGGTGCGCCTCGTTTAGAAAGGTGCGGAAGTCGTCTAGCGTGCCATAGGACGGGTGCACATTCTCGTAGTCGGACACATCGTAGCCGTCGTCGCGCATCGGCGACGGGTAAAACGGCAACAGCCAGATCGTGTTGACACCTAGAGACTGAACGTGATCCAAGCGTTCGGTCAGACCGCGGAAATCGCCAATGCCGTCGCCGTTTGCATCGGCATACGCCTTGATATGCAACTCGTAGATGACCGCATCCTTGTACCAATGCGGATCGTCGGTTGCTATGCTTGGAGCAGGAACGGGGATATCCTGCAACACAATGGTTGGCTCGATCTTGGCGTCTGCTGTCAAGGGCGCTTACCTCACTGTCAGAGGAAGTAGTCGAAGTCGTTCTCTCGCAGCAGCCGCGTACGCAAGCGCATCACGTGCGCCGGACAACGTTGCGGGTCGAGACTGACATAGTTGCGCGCGCCTTGCCACAAAAAGTGCGCGTCACTGATGAGGTCGTGCATCTGGTACGCCTGGTGCGCGTCAAGACCGAACGCGGCCAAGTCCAACTCGACCCAGCCGCTTTGCGTATTGTGGGGGTCGAGATTGACCACGCACACAATGATGTTAGCCCTGTCCTCGGTGGCTTTGGCATAGGCGATCAGTTGGTCGTTGTCAATCGCGAGGAAGCTTAGACCGGCATCGCTTTGCAGCGCTGCATTCTCGCGCCGTGCGCGGTTGAGCACTGCGATGAAATCGGCTAGCGAATCGGCGCGCGTGCGGTCCCAGACATGCCGCTGAAATTTCTCGGAATCCAGATATTCCTCCGAGCTGCTGTGCATAGCCCGGTGCTCGAGCAACTCGTAGGCCGGTCCGTAGATGCCGTAGTTGCCCGCCAGCGTTGCGGCCATGGCGATTCGCGCCATGAACACTGCGCGCCCGCCATGCTGCAGCGCTGCCGGCAAGATGTCGGGCGTGTTCGGCCAGACATTGGGCCGGAAGTATTCGCAACCCGTTCCCTGGGTCAGCTCAGTAAAGTACTCGGTCAATTCGTACTTGGTATTGCGCCAGGTGTAGTAGGTGTATGACTGGCTGAAACCCACCTTGGCCAAACGGTGCATCACCTTGGGGCGTGTGAACGCCTCGGACAAAAAAATCACATCAGGGTGCGACGCCCGCACGCGCGCAATCGCCCACTCCCAGAACGGAAACGCTTTGGTGTGCGGGTTGTCGACACGCAAGATGCGCACCCCCTGCTCGACCCAGAACTCGATGACACCGACCAGCGCCAGCCACATCTCGCGCCATTGCGGTGACTCGAAGTCGAATGGGTAGATGTCTTGGTACTTCTTGGGCGGGTTTTCAGCGTACTGGATGCTGCCGTCGGCGCGCTTGCGAAACCACTCCGGGTGCTCGGTCACCCACGGGTGGTCGGGGGCGCACTGAAACGCAATGTCCAAGGCGATTTCTAAGCCGTGCTCGGCCGCGCGCCCAACGAGGCGCCGGAAGTCGTCTAGCGTACCCAGCTCGCCGAGGATGGCATCGTGGCCGCCCTCGGCAGCGCCGATCGCCCAAGGGCTGCCGACGTCGCCCGGCTGCGCGTTCAGTGTGTTGTTGCTGCCCTTGCGCCTTGAGCGACCGATAGGGTGAATCGGCGGAAAGTAGATCACATCAAAACCCATGCGCTGCACGTACGGCAGCCAAGACTCGCAGTCGGCAAAACGGCCGTGGCGCCCCTCGTCGTCTGACGCCGACCGCGGAAAAAACTCGTACCAAGCGGAAAAACGCGCCCGTTGGCGCTCGACGATCACGCCCAGTGTTTGCGGGTGGGTGTAAGCGTGGCGGAGGTCAGGGTGGCGCAGAGCGATCGCACGACGCGCTTCGTCGAGTCCGACTTGTTTGAGTGCCTCGGTATCGGCTCCGCCTTCGGCCGCCTGTTTCAGCTCGCGCGCCCACGTACGCAGCACGTCAAAGTCACTACCGCTTGCCGCGCGCTGCGCCGCTTCTTCGATCAGTGCAGCACCGGTCAAGGCAGCGATGCGAACGTCTTCAAAGTCAACGCGCCGCGCAAAATCGTGGCGCCACGACAGGAACGGATCGACCCATGCGCACACGGAGTATTGGCATAAGCCTATCGCGTCGACGGTGAAGGCAGCGCGCCAGCGGTCGTTGCCGAGCGCTTGCATCGCTACGTTGCGCCACTGCGCTGCATTGGCTTGGCGCCACAGCAGTGCACAGGCGACCACGTCATGCCCGTCTGCGAAGCAGTCGGCCTCGACTTCGACGGTGTCGCCGACGATGCGCTTGATCGGAAACCGCCCGCCGTCGACCGTCGGCAACACACGCTCTATCACAACGCGGACGCGCCCGTCGGCAAGGCCGACAGGCGCAACTGCGACTTCAACACTCATTGCCCGGCCCCCTCGTGCCGCAAGACCAGAATGCCCAGTGGCGGCAGGCGCAGGGTCAAGGCGTGAAAGCGGCCGTGCGCGGAAGCCGGCGCGCTGTCGGCGCCGCCTTGATTACCCACGCCACTGCCGCCGTAGAGCGTGGCGTCGCTGTTCAATACTTCCCGCCAGTAGCCCGGTTGCGGCACACCCACCTGGTAGCCCTCACGCGTCACGGGCGTGAAGTTGGCGACCACCAGCAGCAACGAGCCATTGCGCGACTTGCGAAGGAAACTGAGCACGCTGGCTTCGGCATCGTTGCAATCGATCCACTCGAAGCCCGCCGAGTCAAAGTCGAGTTCGTACAGCGCCGGCTCGGCGCGGTAGAGACGGTTGAGATCCTCTACCCAGCGCTGCAGCCCGCTGTGGAAGCCGTCTTTGAGCACCCACCACTCGAGCGCGTCGTCGTGATTCCATTCGCGGCGTTGACCAAACTCACCGCCCATAAAAAGCAGCTTCTTGCCGGGGTGCGCCCACATGTGCCCGAGCAGCAGGCGCAGGTTGGCGAACTGCTGCCAGTAGTCACCAGGCATTTTGTTGAGGAGGGAGCCTTTGCCGTGCACCACCTCGTCGTGCGACAACGGCAACATGAAGTTCTCGTTGAATGCGTAAATGAGCGAAAACGTCAACTGACCGTGATGCCAGCGGCGGTGGATGGGATCCTCCTGCATGTACTTGAGTGTGTCGTGCATCCACCCCATGTTCCACTTCATGCCGAAACCCAGGCCACCCACATAGGTCGGCCGCGACACCATCGGCCACGCGGTGGACTCCTCGGCGATGATTTGCACGCCGGGGTGATCGCGGTAAGCCGATTCGTTGAGCAGGCGCAGAAACGAGATCGCTTCCAGGTTCTCGCGACCACCGAAGCGGTTGGGTATCCACTCGCCTTCTTTACGCGAATAGTCGAGGTACAGCATTGATGCAACTGCGTCGACGCGCAGCGCATCGATGTGGTATTCATCGAGCCAGAACATTGCGCTCGACAGCAAAAAGGCTCGCACCTCGTTGCGGCTGTAGTTGAAAATCGACGAGTTCCATTCCGGGTGGAAGCCCTGCCGCGGGTCGGCGTGCTCGTAAAGGTAGGTGCCGTCGAACTGTGCCAGCCCATGCGCGTCGCTAGGGAAATGCGACGGCACCCAGTCGAGAATCACACCGATACCGGCCTGATGCAGCTTATCGACAAAGTACTTGAAATCCTGCGGCGTGCCGTAG
>JAOTTZ010000216.1 GCA_029864165.1 Burkholderiaceae bacterium | reverse complement strand
ATAAACCAAGTGCACCAAGTTCTTCAAAACCCGTTTTTTATGGCGTCGACATCACTGGCGCTGATTACGGCCGCAAGCTCGACTTGCCCGACATCGACGGCAAGCCGCGCTCGCTGGCGGACTTCAGGGGCAAGGTCTGCGCGATCTTCTTCGGCTTCACGCATTGCCCCGATGTGTGCCCCACGGCCATGACAGAACTCGCGCAAATCAAACATGATCTGGGCGCTGAAGGCAAGCGGATTCAGGGTGTGTTTATCACCGTCGATCCGGAGCGCGATACCCCGCAAGTGCTCAAAGAATACATGGCCAGTTTCGACCCTAGCTTTGTGGCGCTGCGTGGTACGCAGGAACAGACAAGTGCCGCTGCCAAGGAATTCAAGGCGTTCTACGCCAAAGCCGAGGGCAAAGAAGCTGGCAGCTACACGATGGAGCACACGGCGGGCTATTACTTGATAGACCCGCAAGGCCGGCTGCGCTTGTTCGTACGCTACGGTACGCCGACGCAGGAGCTGCTGTCGGACTTGAAGCAGTTGTTGTCAGCAACCTGAAGAAAGCAGACCGCAAAAATAAAACGGCCCCGAAGGGCCGTTGATCGCCGGCGCGCACCGAGTCAGGTCGCGTCACCCAGGGCCTTGCGCATTTTCTTCATAGCAGCCACTTCGATCTGGCGTATGCGCTCGGCGCTTACCCCATACTCGTGGGCCAAGTCGTGCAGCGTCATGCCCCCCGAGTTATCGTCGTTGACCTTCAGCCAACGCTCTTCGACGATCCGGCGGCTGCGCGCATCCAGCACATCGAGCGCTTGCGCAATACCGTCACTGGACAACCAGTCACGGCGGTGCGCCTCGATCACGCGTGTCGGCTCGGAACCGTCATCGGCCAAGTAGGCGATAGGTGCGAAACTCTCCTCGCCATCGTCGCCCTGCGGCTCCAACGCAACATCGCCACCTGTCATGCGCGTTTCCATCTCGAGCACGTCTTCGCGCCTTACGTTGAGCTGGTGCGCCATTGTTTGCACTTGGTCTTGCGTCAGCGTGCTGCGGTGGGCATTGCCGTCGCTCGCGTCCTCCTTCAACCGCTGCTTCATCGAGCGCAGGTTGAAGAACAGCTTGCGTTGCGCCTTGGTGGTGGCCACCTTGACCACACGCCAGTTCTTGAGGATGTACTCGTGAATCTCGGCCTTGATCCAGTGCAGCGCGTAGCTCACCAGCCGCACACCCTGGTTGGGGTCGAAACGCTTGACAGCCTTCATCAGGCCGACATTGCCCTCTTGTATCAAGTCGCCGTGCGGTAGTCCGTAACCCAGATACTGGCGCGCAATCGACACCACCAGCCGCAAGTGGGAAAGAACCAGTTTCCCGGCTGATTCAACGTCGTCGTGATCGCGCAGCTTGGCCGCGCACGCCGCCTCTTCCTCCTGCGTCAGCAGCGGAATACGGCCTACAGCGGCAATGTAGGCATCCAAATTGCCCAACGAAGGCACCAAAGCCCACGGGTCACGCAGGGCCAATGCAGACGTTGGCATGGTAGAAGTTGTGTTCATAGCGCCCTCCGACAAGTTAAACCCTAAAACTTGATTTGTCCCCGTGATTTTAGCACTCTAAGGCTGAGAGTGCTAAATCGGTGAGCGCAAAGCCGAACCCTTGGCTCAACCGATTGATCCTCCCACCAAGCTCTGCACTGCGATTGCAGTTTCTATCTCGCTTGGCGCCGAATAGGAGTCCAGATTGTCGCTGACCGAGGCGCCAGGAATCCGTAATGCTGGTACTCACCCACGATGTCTTGCGTTTGTTGCCGGCCTGTGTCTGCGCCTATTGTGTGACGGCACGAAACCCGGAGTCGTCACCGAGGTGGATATGCAAGTAGTCATGCAACTTCCCATCAACGATTTCTGCATAGCCACGTCCGCTCAACTTGTCACCCTCGTCGAAGCCAGCGGCCGCGAAAGGGGTTGGGGTGCCCATCGTCACTGGAACCAGCGTGCTCAACTCAGTTGTGCAATACGCCAGATGGCGGTAGCTTGGGCAGCCATCCATCTCTGGTGCGCAGCGATCCGCTCCGGTGTCCACTCAGCATGGTCACCCGCCAGCTTGCGAGTGACAGCAAAGCTGCTTTGTTCGAAAACCATTTGCTTGGCAGCGTAGCTTGCATTGCCCAATTCCTTGTTTGTTCCCGTCTGCATCAGCGTCATATTGCCTAGGCGGTACGTTAGAGCGTCGGCCTCTTCGTTGCTGAACGCTTCCCAGCCTGCCTGCGGGTTCTGCGGCAGCACGTGCTCGATGCTGAAGCTGTCACTCGTAAAGCTGTAGTCCTGACCCGATAAGTGCTTTTCCAACGCACACAGGATGAAGCGAACCACACGGTTGTTGCGTGACTGCGTGGTACGGATGCTTTTCTCCGCAAAGGCGTCACGGAACGCGGCATCGTTGGGGTAGATGCTTTGCATGGCGGTTAACGCAGGGCCTAGATTCTGAATTTCCTGTCGTGCCACCCGTTGCGAAACGGCGTTGTACGTACCCTCTTGCTCACCAGTGCTGTAGCCACAGATAACGTTGAATCGCATAGAGATCACTACGCAGGCACGCAACAGGCCGGCAAAGTCAGGCGCGTCGAACACGCGCTTGGCTGCCAGCAGCAGCGGGAAGGGCTGGCGCACGTTGAAGGTTCGCAGTGTTCCGGCAAGCAGCTTGGCTTCTTGCGGCCAGTCCGATGCTTCGGGCGACGACAGGGCAAGGTAGCTGTCGAGGTCTTGCTCCATGTCGCGTAGCAACTGGAAGGCCGCCTCACGGCTGCTCACTTGACCTCGGATCGTCTTGAACAATTCGGCTTGGCGCGCGAACGCACGGCGGCTGTTCCAGTGCACTCGCAGGAAGTCCGGAAAGCTCTCGGCACCGAGCCGGCCGACCATGGCCTCCCATCGCCCCTCAAGGTTGCGCAATTCATGCTCGTTCTGGTCGCCCCGGTCAAGTACCGAGAACAGGTAGTTCTTGAGCAGGTCGGTCGCCGAAAGACGCACGCCTCGTGCGTTGAGCGTCTCGAACACTTTGTAGGCGTTCAGCTCGTCGGTAACGGTGATAACAGTGAAGAACAAGCGGTCGCTCATGTCCTCCACGAGCTGCGCCAGCCGCCTTCCCTCGCCGGCTGTGCTCTTCTTGAGCCACTCGGCAACGTGACGGTCGAACCACTCGAAAGCTTTGCGCAGCAGATGCTCCGAGGCACGGAAGCCGCGCTGCGGCAGGTTTCCGAGCGGGACGACGTAATCTTGGTAGTAGCTGTTGTTATTGCGGTTCAGTGTCAGCTTGGGGCGCGACACCAGCGTCACGGGATCGAGGTAGCCCACGTAGGTCTGCCTTATCTGGTCGCTGCGCCGCTGGTTGGCGTCGGCATCGCTGCCCGCGTCGATCAAGCGCTGCATGTTTTTCAAGATCGCCAAGACAATGATGCTGATGGTAGTTAACCGTTGCTGCCCATCGATCACCTCGAAAGTCTTGTCGTCAGCGGACTGCAAGACCAAATAGCCCATGTAGTGCGCGGGCTCCCCGCCGGGCTGAAGCGTTCCGACCAGGTCGAGCCAAAGGTCTTCCCACTCCTCGTTGGTCCAACTGTAGTCACGCTGAAAACGCGGAATTCGGTAAGTCAGCCCGTTGCCAATGAGTTTACGGAAAGTGTTGTTCTCGGTCTTGAAATTCGTAGCTGCCATATCGACGTCCCCAATTTTCACGCACGGGTGTGATTCACCTGGCATTAATCGCATGCTGCACTATTCGCTAGCCAGAACCCATGGAAGTCAAACGTAGACATCGGGGATGGCGAGTTGCGGGCAGGTATACGGCTGATAAGCGGTGGCTGGACCCTAAGCTGATTCAAACATTGAACAAAAAGTGCAGCACGTCACCGTCTTTGACGACGTAGTCCTTGCCTTCAGCGCGCATCTTGCCGGCCTCTTTGGCGCCGTGTTCGCCCTTGTAGGCCAGGAAATCGTCGTAGGAAATGGTCTGCGCACGAATGTAACCACGCTCGAAGTCGGTATGGATCGCGGCTGCGGCCCGTGGGCCAGTATCGCCGACGTGGATGGTCCAAGCGCGTACCTCCTTCACCCCGGCCGTGAAGTAGGTCTGTAGGCCGAGCAGCTTGAAGGCGGAGCGGATCAACCGGTTCAAACCGGGCTCGTCTTGGCCCATTTCGGCGAGGAACAAATACTTGTCCTCGTCGCTCATGTCGGCCACTTCGGCCTCGGTTTTGGCGCAGATAGCCACCACGGGGGCCTTTTGCAATTCGGCAAAGGCTCGCAACCGGTCGAGATAAGGGTTGTTTTCGAAGCCGCTTTCAGACACGTTGCCGACAAAC
>JAOTTZ010000215.1 GCA_029864165.1 Burkholderiaceae bacterium | reverse complement strand
TGACCTTGTGTCCACCGAAGTCCAAGCCTGGGCTTGCTCGTCTGCCGGTTCAGATGGTGCTCGCGCAGGAGGTGGACACACCCGATGGGGCCGAGCCCATCGAATGGGCGCTGCTCACCACAGCGGCGGTGGATAGCTTCGAGCAAGCATGCGAGAGGGTGGCCTGGTACACCCAGCGCTGGGGGATCGAGGTGTTTCATCGCACCTTGAAGAGCGGCTGTCGAGTCGAAGATCGACAGCTTGGTCACGGCGAGCGACTCCAGGCGTGCCTGGCCATAGACATGGTGATTGCGTGGCGCATCTACCATATGGCCAAGCTGGGGCGAGAGGTTGCGGATCTGCCAGCTCAGGCGTATTTCGACGCTGACGAGTGCCAGCTGCTGATCGCCTATGAGACGAAGCACAGCAAGCGGCCGCCGGAGGCACCGGCGCTGAGCCTGCGTGAGGCCATACGCGTGATTGCCAAGCTTGGCGGGTTCTTGGGGCGCAAGTCCGATGGCGAACCGGGCACCGAGACCTTGTGGCGGGGCCTGCTGCGATTGGACGGCATGACCGAGGGCTGGCGCTTGGCCAGCGGCCCTTGAGCTGACGCTGGCCAAGCGCCACTGCTGAGGGGCGACTGAACCCAGGCACGCCTGGGCGATGCTCGCTTGGTCGAGCCTGCAAGCCTGCGCGTCTTCGCGATCCAACACGGCGAGGCACGCACGGGCCTGGCATTGCTGATTACGGCTGAGCCGCCGCTGAGCAGCGGCAGGCAAGCCCACCGTTGCCCGACTTACGTTGCGGCCAGTTGTGCGCCGCGGTCACGCTCCGGGTATTGCCGTACTCCGGCAAATTGCCGACCACTTCCGCGCCTCACCACAATCTCATGCAATCGACGCAGCGTTGGTCAGAACAAGTCTGCGCGCCCAGCGTGCGCAAAGGTCAGGGCTATGACGGGGATGGAGCAGCCGCGCTATGCGGCATCAAGGAGGCGGGGGGCACCACGATTGCGCAAAAGCTTGACACAGCCGCCCACCCGGACATGCCCGAAAGCGCCATAGCAAGCGGCTGTATCGACTTCATCTTGTCCCCTGAGGACATTGCCGCACAAATCCGTCGAATTGCGCGTGCGCTCGACTGAATATTCGGCGAGAACGAAAACTTGTGGTCACACTCCAACATTCTTCACTGATGCCCCGCCCGCTTCGAATCGAGAAGGCGCCTCGATAATCCCTCACCCGAACACATCGACCACCACTTCGCGCAACGTTTTAGCGTCTGTGGCCGACAGCATACCCATCTTGCGGATGACAAGCCCTTGCTCAATGGTAGCGAATACGGGTTTGAGCAGGGAAGCCTTGATGAGCCCAGCGGCCTGCTAATCTGCGAATATCGCCTCGCCGAAAGCAGGTGGTCGTTGTACCCGATGGTGATTGCCATGATCACAATGTCGCGGCGGTTAGCGTTGTAGCGACTGCTCGAGACGATCACGGCCGGCCGCTTCTTGGCACCAGATTGGTCGGTGAACGGGAAAGGCACCAGCAGCACATCGCAGAAGCTCAAGCTCGAAGTGGCGACCATCGGTTAATTCCGGTCGTAGACTGCGTCCTCATCGTTGTCCCACACCGCCGCAAAGCTCGTCTCGCTGGCCTTGGCAGCGGCACGTGTGAGACGCTGATCGCCCTCACGGGCACGCAGAAAATCGACAAAGTCTTCCACCTCCGCTAAACGCTGCGGCGCAAGTTGCTTGATTTTGTCAATTAACGCTTGTTCAGTAGCAGTCATTGAATTAATCCCGTTGGTCTCATTCACGAGGCCGCCATCATCACTGGCTTGTGTTGCGATGCCATTGGCAAAGTATCAAGCGCGCTACCCGGACAGAGATGAGGCAATGGCAAGGGCCGTATTTGTCGGGCACCTACACGATGGCAACGATCGCCAAACATTTTGATGTTCACGACATGACAGCCAGCCGCTCAGTGCGCAAAATCGAGGGCGAGCAGCGTGCTACACTCGGGCCATGAACGTGTGTCCAGCAGCCACGCTACTACCCCTAGGAGTACCTCGGGCTCGCTGACGTTCGACCACATATTCGTCTCAACGGCCCGTATGCAACCAGCAGCGGGCTTTTTTTTGGTCTGGTTGAGGAGATCTTCATGACCGACAGAATCATTATTTTCGATACCACCTTGCGCGACGGCGAACAGTCGCCTGGCGCTTCGATGACAAAAGACGAGAAGCTGCGCATCGCGCGGCAACTCGAGCGCCTGCGCGTGGACGTTATCGAAGCGGGATTTGCGGCGTCCAGCGACGGCGACTTCGAAGCCGTCAAGGCCATCGCGGCGGCGATCAAGGACAGCGCCGTCTGTTCGCTGGCACGCGCGAACGTGCGTGACATCGAGCGGTCAGCACAGGCACTCGAGGGCGCCGCTCGTGCTCGCATCCACACGTTCATCGCTACCAGCGCGCTGCACATGGAGCAAAAGCTGCGGATGACGCCCGAACAGGTGCTTGAGCAAGCCAAGCAGTCCGTACGCTTTGCACGCGACAAGATTGCCGATGTCGAGTTCTCGCCCGAGGATGGCTATCGCTCAGACCCCGACTTTTTGTGCCGCGTGCTCGAAGCGGTGATCGACGAAGGCGCGAGCACCATCAACATTCCCGATACCGTCGGCTATGCGGTGCCCGCGCTGTTCGGAGAATTCATCCGCGATCTGCGACAGCGCATCCCCAACGCCGACAAAGCGATGTGGTCGGTGCATTGCCACAACGATCTGGGCATGGCCGTGGCCAACTCGTTGGCCGGCGTGATGGTGGGCGGCGCGCGCCAGATCGAATGCACTATCAATGGTTTGGGAGAGCGTGCCGGCAACTGTTCACTGGAGGAAGTGGTGATGGCGTTGAAGACGCGCAAGGACTACTTCAACTTGGCGGTTGGCATCGATACGACACAAATCGTCCCAGCCTCGCGCTTGGTGGCTCAGACCACTGGTTTTGTGGTGCAGCCAAACAAGGCCGTCGTAGGGGCGAATGCCTTCGCGCATGCTTCAGGCATACACCAAGATGGTGTTCTCAAGGCCCGAGGCACCTACGAGATCATGCGCGCAGAAGACGTGGGCTGGCCAACCAACAAGATGGTGTTGGGCAAGCTCTCGGGGCGCAATGCGTTCAAGCAACGCCTGCGGGACTTGGGCGTTGCTCTGGCAACCGAGGCCGAGGTGAACGCGGCGTTTTCCAAGTTCAAAGAACTGGCTGATCGCAAGAGCGATATCTTCGATGAGGACATCATCGCGCTGGTGATGGACGAATCATTGGCCTCCGAGCACGAGCACTACCGGTTGCTTGCGCTGTCGCAGCACTCTGAGACGGGCAAGCGCCCGCACGCCAACGTGGTCTTCGCGGCCGGTGAGACCGAGTGGCGCACTGAGAGCGACGGCAATGGCCCCGTCGATGCTTCTGTCAAGGCCATCGAATCCAAGCTCCAGACTGGCGCTGAAATGCTGCTTTATTCTGTCAATGCGATCACCTCAGGCAGTACAGAATCCCAAGGTGAAGTAACCGTGCGCTTGCAGCATGGCGGCAGAGTGGTCAACGGCGTGGGCGCCGACCCAGACATCGTGGTCGCCTCGGCCAAAGCCTACCTGTCGGCGTTGAACAAGCTGCGCACTAATGCAGAGCGTGTCGCGGCGCAAGGCTGAAGCGTGAGACATACGCCACAGAATTTGCACAATAACTTGAGAACTCTTCCCTAAGTTGTTGATAATCCGTAAACTTGTTGTTAAAGTTTGCTTCAACTTGGCCGATAAAGAAAAGTAAAGGATTGTGTCTTGCAACTCCACCGATTCGAATCGAGCGCAACCATCCACTGTCTGAGCGCGTTGTTATTGGCCGTATCGTTGTCGATGGCGGCGCTGAGCGCCCACGCCGCTCGGACTGCCGAACATCGCAACACAGCCGGGCAGGAGCTTAAGCCTTCGGCCAAGGCCCAAGGTCACCAGGGTCGAACCGTACGCCGCAGCAAGAAAGTCAAAAGCCGGCGCGTCGCCCGCCGGGCGACCCAAAGGCCTTCTACCGGTCAGCTCGCCGGCTTGCGCGCGACGACCGATGCACTGGCCTTGAAGTCCAGCGTGGCGCTGGTGCTGGACCAGGACACCAAGGAAGTTCTGTTCAGCAAGAACTCCGAGGCGGTACTGCCCATTGCTTCGATCACCAAGCTGATGACGGCGATGATCGTGACCGAGTCGAACCAGCCGCTGAGCGAGACACTGAGAATCACTCAGGCTGATGTTGACACCGAGAAGGGTAGTCGCTCGCGTCTTAGGGTGGGCACCAAGCTCAGCCGCGAGAAGATGCTCCATTTGGCGCTGATGTCG
>JAOTTZ010000214.1 GCA_029864165.1 Burkholderiaceae bacterium | reverse complement strand
CTGCGCGTGGAAGTCTTGCGGCGGACGTTCGGCGCTGGTCGAGTCAAGCGGGTCGAACCCGCTCATCGCCGACAGCAGCAATGCGCAATCCTCGGCGCTGCGCGCCAGCGGCCCGGCTTGGTCCAGGCTCGACGCAAAGGCGATCAACCCCCAGCGCGAGCAAGTGCCATAGGTCGGCTTGATACCGCTGACCCCGGAGAAGCTCGCTGGCTGGCGAATCGAGCCACCCGTATCGGTGCCCGTGGCGGCAGGCAGCAGCCGCGCGGCTACCGCAGCAGCCGAGCCACCCGAGGAGCCACCGGGCACACGGCTGGCATCCCATGGGTTGCGCACCGCGCCGAAGGCTGAGTTCTCGTTGGCAGAGCCCATTGCAAACTCGTCGCAGTTGAGTTTGCCGAGCGTGACCGTACCGGCGACACTGAGCCGCTCGACGATGGTTGCATCAAACGGGCTGCGGTAGTTCACAAGCATTTTTGACGCGGCCGTGGTCGGCAGTTCGCGCGTTACGAAAATATCCTTGTGCGCAACCGGAATGCCTAACAGCGCGCCACGCTCGCCGCGCCCGCGGCGTTCGTCGGCAGCGCGGGCCTGACGCAACGCCCCTTCTTTATCGACGCAGAGGAAGGCATTGAGGTGTTGATGGCCCTCAACACGTGCAAGCAGGTGTGTGGTGATCTCGACACTGGAGGTCTCTCCCGCGTCGAGCAGCCGCCCGAGTTCAGACACGCCCAATGCGTGCAACGGAACACTCATTCGAGGACTCTGGGCACCAGAAATAGACCATCTTGTACTGCCGGCGCACTCCGTTGGTTTGCCGTCCGTTGGTCTGTCTCGGTGACACGATCGTCGCGCAACCGTAGCGGCACCTTGCGCACTGCGGATACCGGGGTATAGAGCGGCTCAACGCCTGAAGTGTCCACGGCGCGCATTTGCTCTACGATAGAAAAAAAATCGTTGAGCTGCTCCAGCATGGCAGCGCCTTCCGGCCCCAGCAGTTCTAGCCTTGCCAAGTGGGCTATGCGGTTGACGTCCTGAGGGCTCAGTGCCATAGAAATCTGTGCGAGACGGCGCGCTGAAGAAGAGAGTCCGTTAGGATAGGAACAAGCGGCATACAAGGAGCGTTGAGGTATTATCCACGGCCACCCTCAGCCTTTGCCGACGTTGGTAAAAAGGTGAGTTAGTGCCCTTCGCGGCGCCTTGTTTGCCGTTGCTCGACGTAACTCGTACCCACCATGGTCCCCTTTTTTCGTCGCCATTTCTCGACCGACCTTGCTATCGATCTGGGAACTGCGAACACATTGATTTATGTGCGCGGCAGGGGCATCGTGCTCGACGAGCCGTCTGTGGTCGCCATTCGCCACGAAGGTGGGCCGCACGGCAAAAAGACGATTCAGGCCGTCGGACAGGAGGCCAAAGCCATGCTGGGCAAAGTCCCCGGCAACATAGAGGCGATACGCCCGATGAAAGACGGGGTGATCGCCGACTTCACCGTGACCGAGCAAATGCTCAAGCAGTTCATCAAGATGGTGCACCCGAGATCGATGCTGCGGCCCAGCCCGCGCATTATCGTTTGCGTGCCCTGCGGTTCGACCCAGGTCGAGCGGCGTGCTATTCGTGAATCCGCGCTGGGGGCGGGGGCTTCCGAGGTGTATCTGATCGAGGAGCCTATGGCCGCTGCCATCGGTGCGGGCCTGCCGGTCAGCGACGCCACGGGCTCGATGGTGGTCGATATCGGCGGCGGCACGACCGAAGTCGGTGTGATCTCGCTGGGGGGCATGGTTTACAAGGGCTCGGTACGGGTGGGCGGCGACAAGCTCGATGAAGCCATCATCAATTACATTCGCCGCAATTACGGCATGCTGATTGGTGAGCCTACGGCCGAGTCGATCAAAAAGCAGATCGGGTCGGCGTTCCCTGGCTCCGAGATCAAGGAGGTCGAAGTCAAGGGGCGCAACCTCAGCGAAGGCGTACCAAGGCGCTTTACTATCAGCAGCAATGAGATTCTCGAGGCGTTGACCGACCCGTTGAACCAGATTGTCTCGAGCGTCAAGAACGCGCTTGAGCAAACCCCACCTGAGCTAGGGGCCGACATCGCCGAGCGCGGCATGATGCTGACCGGCGGCGGCGCCTTGCTGCGCGACATCGATCGATTGTTGGCCGAGGAGACGGGCCTTTCAGTGCTCGTTGCCGAGGATCCTTTGACTTGCGTCGTACGCGGCTGCGGCATGGCGCTGGAGCGGATGGAGCGAGTGGGCAGCATCTTCACTTCGGAGTGAGGCGTGCTGCACGGACCACATTCAGCGTAGCAGTGTCTTGGCTCTGACGACCTGGATAGCCTCATCGCCATCGTGTGGGCGGGAATGGGCTGCGGTCGCCATGCTCGGCCCGGTGGAGTCTTCGGGTCAGTGAGCACGCTGGTTTGACCGTACCGAGGCCCATGTCATGGCTCTAGGCAGTTTCGACCACGCACCGCCGCCGTTTTTTCGACAGGGCCCTTCGGCGTTCAGCAAGTTGATGTTTTTTTCCGCTTTGGCTTTGTTCTTGATGGTGGCGGATACGAGGTTCAAGCTCACTCAGCCCATCCGCGCGGTGGTGGCCACGGCGTTACACCCTGTCGAACGGATGTTGCAAGTCCCGGTAGTGGTTTGGGAAACCGCAGGCAGTTACTGGATGGGTTTGC
The DNA here is from genome assembly GCA_029864165.1 of Burkholderiaceae bacterium. Lineage (GTDB taxonomy): Bacteria > Pseudomonadota > Gammaproteobacteria > Burkholderiales > Burkholderiaceae_C > CAIKUF01. The sequence continues at coordinate 1,696 of JAOTTZ010000214.1, read as the reverse complement.
AAAAGGCTTTGGCAACCGTGAAAGTACTTCGCAGCGAGGTTGTTCGACAGGCGGAAACACTGACACGCTTCGAGCAGCTATCGCAAGAGAACGAGCGCCTGCGAGGTTTGCTCGATCTTCGCCCAGCGTTGAGCGTCCGATCTGTGCCAGCTGAGGTGCTGTACGAAGCATCCGACCCGTTCTCGCGCAAGGTGATCGTCGACCGTGGTTCCAGCAGCGGCGTATTGCCAAGCTCGCCAGTGATCAACGAGCAGGGTGTGCTTGGACAGGTGACGCGCGTTTATCCGTACAGCGCCGAGGTCACGCTGCTGACCGATAAGGATGCCGCCATCCCGGTGCTCAGTGTACGCACTCAAACGCGCAGCGTGGCCTTCGGCGGCGCGCGCGGTGTGGGCATGGAGCTGCGCTTCATAACTGGAAATGCCGACGTGCAAGTGGGCGACCTGTTCACCACCACCGGACTGGATGGCGTTTACCCGTCCGGCGTGCCGGTGGCGCGTGTAGACAGCGTCGGCCAGCGCGTGGAGGCGAACTTTGCGCGCATCAGCCTGGCGCCCGTGGCATCGCCGGACGGGGTTCGCCATGTGCTGGTGTTAGAGCCCGTGGGCCTGCAGATGCGGCCCCGGCCAGGGACCAAGGCACGGCGCGATGCTGGCCTTAGAAAAAAGCGCGCGGACCAATGACGCAAGCAGCACAGGGAATCACGACATGATGCCGCGCGGCTCCGACCAAGTGTTGTTACCGGTGAACCCGCTGTTCATGTGGTTCACGCTGCTGGTCAGTCTTTCACTCAATCTGGTACCACTGGGCCGCAGCCCGGCCATGCCCGATCTGCTTGCGCTGGGGTTGGTGTTTTGGAATGTGCATCAGCCACGGCGTATTGGCGTTGGCGTGGCGTTCCTGTTCGGGTTGGTCATGGACGTGCACGACGCTGCCGTCCTCGGTCAACACGCGCTGGCTTACACGTTGCTAAGCTACTTTGCCATCACTATCCACCGCCGCTTGCAGTGGTTTGCTGTGCCCTCGCAGGCGCTGCACGTACTCCCGCTTTTTGCAGCAGCGCATGCCGCATCGTTATTGGTGCGCTTGATTGTCGGCGGCATGCTACCGGGGTGGGAGATGCTGCTGGCACCCGTCTTTGAAGCGCTGCTGTGGCCTCTGGCGTGCTGGATGCTGTTGGCGCCGCAGCGGCGTGCGCCCGATCCGGATCTGAACCGGCCGCTATAGCCTCGCAGTCGGACGCGCTATGGTCGAACTCAAGAATCTCGAACATGAGCTGAGCCGCTTTCGCGCCCGGCTCTTCGCCGCAGCAGCGTTCGTGCTGTTTTGTTTTGGCTTGCTTGCCCTGCGGCTGGTCTACCTGCAGGTCTACAAGTACGAGGAGCTGGCTACCCTGGCCGAGAACAACCGTATTGCAGTGCTGCCCATCGTACCGAACCGGGGCCTGATCGTCGACCGCAACGGTGTCGTACTGGCAGACAATTACTCGGCCTATACGCTGGAAATCTGGCCGTCCCGAATCAGCGATCTCGACGCCACGATCGATGAATTGGCACAGCTGGTGGACATTCAACCGCGCGACCGGCGTCGCTTTAGGCGCCTGTTGAACGAGAACAAGAGCTTCGAATCGCTGCCCATACGTACCAAGCTGAGCGACGAAGAAGTGGCACGCTTTACCGTGCAGCGGTTTCTCTTC
>JAOTTZ010000213.1 GCA_029864165.1 Burkholderiaceae bacterium | reverse complement strand
CATGTTGTTACCGTCGCCAACCCACGCAACCACCTTGCCACGAATAGGGCCGCGGTGCTCGATGTAGGTGAATACATCGGCCAGCACCTGGCAGGGATGGTACTCATTGGTCAGGCCGTTGATCACCGGCACGCGCGAATGTGCGGCAAAGCTTTCGAGCTTGGCCTGCCCATAAGTGCGAATCATCACGATATCGACCATGCGGCTGATCACGCGAGCCGTGTCCTCCACCGGCTCGGATCGACCTAGCTGGCTGTCGCCGGCCGTGAGGTTCACCACCGAGCCACCCATCTGGTACATGCCGGCCTCGAAGCTGACCCGCGTGCGTGTGCTGGCCTTCTCGAAAATCATCGCCAGCGTCCGATCGACCAGCGGGGTGTATCTTGCGTAGTTTTTGAAGCGGTCTTTGATGTCGGCCGCGCGTCCGAACAAGTAGCCGTACTCCTCGGTGCTGAAATCCTTGAACTGCAGGTAGTGCTTGACGAGATTCATGCCGAACTTCTTGGTGTGGCTGGAGAAGTTGCCAGAAACTGCTTGATCAGCGGGCAAAGCATAGCCGCCATTTGGGCCGCTTCGTCAGCGCTCAAAATCAACGGCGGCAGCAGGCGAACCACTCGCTCGGCCGTTACGCTGATCAGCAGTCCAGCGGCGGCGGCTCGACCCAGCAGTTCACCGCATGGGCGATCAAGTTCGATGCCTAGCATCAACCCTTGGCCACGAATTTCAGTCACTCCCGCCACGCCGCCTAGCTCGTGCTCTAAAGTGGCTCGCAGCACAGCACCCACCGTCGCAGCATTTGCCAGCAACTCATCTTCTTCCATGATGCGTATGGTTTCCACCCCCGCACGCATCGCCAGCGGGTTACCGCCGAACGTGCTACCGTGGTTACCGGGCTGAAGTACCCCCGCCGCCGTGGGCCCGCACAGCACCGCCCCGACGGGCACACCAGAGCCCAGACCCTTGGCCAAGGGCATCGCGTCGGGTCGGATACCCGCCCATTGGTGCGCAAACCATTTGCCGGTGCGCCCCATGCCGCACTGAACTTCGTCGAGCATCAGCAGCCAGCCATGTTTATCGCAAATACGGCGCGCGGCGCGCAGATAGTTTGCAGTAGCGAGATTAACGCCACCCTCGCCCTGGATCACTTCCATGAAAACAGCGGTTACGTTTGGATGCGTGGCGGCAACGTCCTCCAGCGCCGCCACATCGTTCAGCGGTACGCGCACAAACCCTTCCACCAGCGGACCGAACCCGGCCTGAACCTTGGCGTTACCGGTCGCCGACAGGGTAGCGATAGACCGGCCATGAAAAGCATTTTCGTAGACCACGATCTCGGGCCGGGCAACACCTTTGTCGTGCCCAAACTTGCGCGCGATTTTCAACGCCGCTTCGTTGGCCTCAAGTCCTGTGCTGCAAAAAAACACATTTGCCAGCCCAGACAGCCCGCACAGCTTGGCGGCAAGCTGCTCTTGCAGCGGTACCAGGTAGTAGTTGGACGAATGTATGAGCTTGCCCAGCTGCTCCTGCAAAGCCGGCACCAGTTTCGGATGTGCGTGGCCCAGGGTATTGACTGCAATACCGCCCAGGCCGTCGAGGTATTTTTTGCCGTCGGTGTCCCAGACCCAGCAGCCCTTGCCGTGCGACAAGGCCAGCGGCAGTCGGCTGTAGGTCTTCATCACGTGCGGTTCGGTGGCGACAGGCTGACCCGTGGCGGCACTCATAGAGAGGCTCCAGAAAGAGAAAAGCCCGACAGACCACCAGGTCTTTGTCGTGCCTAAACAATTCTAATTCTCGCCCATGAACTGCCGAAAACGCGGTATGGACATGCTCGCCCGCAGTGAACTTATTGCATTGCAGCAAAACCACGGTACATTGCTGACGCAGTTCGATCCGCACTCGGGGCAGCCTGGGTCAGCGTACAGCACGCTTGCATCAACCCGATTGGAGGTTCTGATTTCCGCCAACTCCGGCAAAGTTTGCATCCTAGGCCTCACGACAGAGGGCAAAGCCTTCCGTCCCAGCGACTGGGCCGAGCGGTTGGCGGGTGCAATGTCGTCTTTCCGCCCCGAGGGTTCCGCTCGTGGTATCGGCGCGTATATCGGCTATTCGCCGTACTGCGTTCCCAACACCACTCACGATGGGGTCAAGTGCGTGATCGTCAGCGAGGAATTGCGCGATATGGAGCCCATGGCCTGGGACTTCGTGATGAACTTTGCCCGCGACAACAAGCTACGTTTCTACGGTGTAGATAACCCAGCCGCGGCGCCCGAGTGAGTGACCCGAAAGCGTAACAAGCGAGCGTTTGCTGCCCTCTGACGCTCAGGCCGCGGCAGTAGCGCTCAGTGCCTTGATCTTGGCCGAAAGGCGGCTCTTGTGGCGCGCAGCCTTGTTCTTGTGGAACAACCCCTTATCGGCCACCGAATCGATGACGGGTTGCGCCGCCTTGAACAAGTCGGCCGCCTTGGTTTTGTCGCCGGCAAGCACAGCCTTTTGCACGTTCTTAATCACAGTGCGGAACTTGGACCGCAGCGCTGTATTGGCAGCGTTGAGCCGAACGTCTTGACGGACGCGCTTGAGCCCGGACGCAATGCGGACGGTTTTTTTCTTGACTTTGGTTGCTGTTGCCATGCTCTTGAGTTGGTCTTGAGTCGCGTATGTGAATAAAAATCGACGCGACCGCGAAGTATACCAGCGCACAACCTCCTTCTCGCGGCGGGGCCAGCGACGCGGGGCAGTCTGAGGCACTTCCTATAATTTGCGGCCTGCTTCCCGTCGCGCTGGCACGCCCAGTTGCTTGCCAAAACATGAATCTGCTGCGCGCCGCGTCCACCATCTCGCTGCTCACACTGGCATCGCGCATCACCGGCTTTGCCAGCCAGATGTTGCAGGCTTCTTTGTTCGGTGCCGGCGCCTGGATGGACGCGTTCACGGTCGCCTTCCGCATTCCCAACCTATTGCGGCGCTTGTTCGGCGAGGGTGCGTTTTCGCAGGCCTTCGTGCCCATACTGGCTGCAACGCGCGCCAGAGATGGCGACGCTGTCACCCGAGCGCTGATAGACGCCGTGGCAACAGTGCTGTCTTGGGCGCTGCTCGTCATTTGTGCGCTCGGTGTGATCGCCGCGCCGGTGGCCGTATGGCTCATGGCCTCTGGCCTGGCCCGTTTCGACGGCGCGGTAGTGATGACGCGCTGGATGTTCCCCTACATCGGCTTCATGTCCTTGGTGGCACTGTCAGCCGGCATCTTGAATACCTGGAAGCGTTTTGCCGTTCCCGCCGCAACACCGGTGCTGTTGAACTTGACGGTGATTGCCTCGCTGTGGTGGCTGGCACCGCGTTTCGAACATTGGGGCATTACGCCGATTTACGCCATGGCCGTCGGCGTGATGCTGGGCGGCGCCTTGCAGCTGGCGGTGCAGATACCAGCGCTGCGGCGCATCGGTTGCACACCGCGTATCGGTTTTACCGCGTCTTCGATGCGCGCGGCATGGGCACACCCTGGTGTGCATCGTGTTCTGCGCCAGATGGCACCCGCATTGTTGGGTGTCTCGGTGGCGCAACTGTCCCTGCTCATCAACACGCATATCGCGTCTCACGTCGGTGTGGGCGCCGTGTCCTGGCTGTTCTACGCCGACCGTTTGATGGAATTTCCCACTGCATTGCTGGGCGTAGCGTTGGGAGTGGTGTTGATACCGCAGTTGTCGGCAGCGCAAGCCTTCGACGACAAGCAGGCGTACTCGGGACACTTGGACTGGGGGCTGCGTCTGATCTGCTTACTGGCTTTGCCGTGCGCTGTCGCTTTGCTGGTGTTTCCCAACGCTTTGGTCGCCGTGCTCTTCCACCGCGGTGCTTTCAGCGCTACCGATGTAGAGCAAACCGTTGCCCCGCTGATGGGTTACGGGGTCGGCTTGATGGGCCTGGTGGCTGTGAAGGTATTGGCGCCAGGCTTTTACGCCCGGCAAGACATACGCACGCCGGTCAAGATCGCTGTGATCGTGCTGGTGCTGACCCAGTTGATGAACTTGTTGTTCGTGCCCTACCTCGGCCACGCAGGATTGGCGCTGTCCATCAGCGTTGGCGCCCTGCTCAACGCCACCTTGCTTTTTGTCGGCTTGCGCCGCGCTGGCGCGTACACGCCGCTGCCAGGCTGGGGCGCCTTTGGGCTGCGCGTGGGGTTGGCAACGGCCTTGCTGGGCGCCTACCTGAGCTGGGCGGCGCACGCCCGCGACTGGACCGGACTGGCCGACGCGCAGCGCGTTGGTTGGATGGCCGCTTACTTGGGCGGCGCAATGTTGCTCTACTTCGGCTCTTTGCGTGCTACAGGGTTGAAACTGGGCCAGTTTGCGCGGCGAGGCTGAGGACCCTAGTCACTAGACCGAACTTTTGCCC
>JAOTTZ010000212.1 GCA_029864165.1 Burkholderiaceae bacterium | reverse complement strand
GACCGCCAATGCCGCTACATGAAGCTCAGCGTCGAAGGGGGAAATTTCGATTACAGCTCGGGCCAGACGGCAGCGGTGGACAACAACGCGCAGGCGAACCGGCAATGCTGGAATCTGTGATGATGCACAAGCGCCAAGTACGCGGCTTGACGATCGTCGAACTGCTGGTCGGCATGGCCGTGGGTTTGTTTTTGGTGGCCAGCGGCGCCATGCTGCTCGGCAACCACTTGCGCGACCAGCGTGGCTTGTTGCTGGAGGCCCGGTTGATGCAAGACCTGCGCAGCGCGGCCGATCTGATCACGCGCGACTTGCGGCGTGCCGGCTATTGGGGCGACGCGATGGCGGGTGTTGCTGCGTCGGGAGTGCCGGCGCTCGTCAACCCTTACGCCGCGTTGGCGCCGCAGAGCGCGGCCTCTGACGCAGCGAGCTTTCGCTACTCGCGCGACGGCACTGAGAACAATGTGGTCGATAGCAACGAGGAGTTTGCTTACCGACTGCGCAACAAGGCGGTCGAGTTGCAACTCGGCGCCGGCAACTGGCAGGCGTTGACGGACGCCACGTTGCTGAGAGTCACAGCCTTCAGCATCACGCCGGTGGTTCAAGAGATCGCTCTCGGCGCTCTGTGCAGCCAGCCTTGTCCTGCAGGCAGCGCGACTTGTCCGCCGCGTCAACAGGTGCGCAGCCTGGTGGTGTCGATCAAGGCCCGCTCGGTGGCCGATGCAAGCATCAATCGCAGCGTGCAGGCGACTGTGAGGCTGCGCAACGACACCGTCGTCGGCGCTTGCCCGGTTTGAGAACGAGGAGCGACTATCGTGCAACCCCATAAACAACAACGCGGCGCCGCCACCCTGGTCGTCACCCTGGTGCTGTTGTTCGTGATGAGCCTGGTCGTGGCCTACACCAACCGCAACCTGCTCTACGAGCAAAAGGCTTCCGCCAACCAATACCGCTCGACGCAGGCTTTCGAAGCCGCCGAAGCAGGCCTCGAATGGGCCTTGGCGCTGATCAACAGCAACGAACGCCTGGGGCCGGATTGCTTGCCCAGTTCCGACGCCGGCAGCGCGTCGTTTCGTGAACGTTATCTCGAATACGTGGCGGCTACTGGCAGCTACACGCCCCGCACCTGGAACGATGCTGGGGCCAGTGTCGCATTGCAGCCTGGCTGCGTTCGCACCGACACGGGCTGGGCTTGCAGTTGCCCGAGCGGTGGCAACCCGTCGCTGGCCGCGCCGGTGGGCGCGGGGGCCTACCCCGCGTTTGCGCTGCACTTTGTCGCCGCCGACCGCGCTGGCATGGTGCATGTTGTTGCCACCGGTTGCGACCGCGTCGTTGCGGCTTGCATCCCGGGTGCTGCCGCCGGTAAGGGTGACGCGATGGCGCGTCTGCAAGTGAGCCTGGGTCTGTTGCCGGCCTTGGCCAAGCCGCCGCAAGCAGCGCTGACCGCACTCGCCGGCGTGACGGCCAGTGGCGAGTTGAGGCTGAGCAACACTGACTCCGAAGGCGCAGGCATCACCGTCAAGGCAGGTGGCGGCATCGCCATGCCCTTGGCGCACCTGAGCACGCTGCCCGGTGTACCGGTCGCCGCGTCGCTGGCTGGCAACGATGCATCGCTGGCCAGTCTTGGTGGTGACGCGATGTTCAGTTACTTCCTCGGTTTGGACAAGGTGCGCTGGCAACAACAGCCGGGCGTGCACAGCCTCGCCTGCCCAGACCCTTGCGAGTCAGCGCTGGAGCTTGCGCTCGGTCCGGACCTGACGAACCCGCTGGTATGGGTCACCAACGACTTGCGCCTGGGCGGTGCCCGCGTGATCGGCTCGCCCGAGCATCCCGTGCTGTTGGTGGTTGAGGGGCAAGTGCAACTGAGCGCTGGTGTGGTGATTCATGGCTTGATCTACAGCTTGGCCGCCCGTTGGGACACTACGGGCAGCAGCAGTGCGCAGGTTCATGGTGCCGTGATCTCGAACGGCGATGTGGTCGGCGATGGTAGGCCGGAATTGTTCTACGACGCTGCGGTGTTGAAGCTGCTGCACGACAACGCAGGTACCTTCACACGAGTGCCAGGCAGTTGGCGGGATTTTTGAGATGAAAAACCTTCGCAATAAGCAACGCGGCGCTTCGCTGCTGGAAGCCTTGATCACATTCTTGCTGCTCTCGGTGGGCATGTTGACGCTGATGCGTGTGCAAACCTTTTTGCGCGATAGCGCCGACGCGGCACGTCAGCGCTCCGAGGCGGTGCGCTTGGCACAACAAGACCTGGAGCAAGTCCGTGGGTTTGCCAACGCGGCGGGTTACGGCGCGATCGCGGGGGGTGTTGCCGATGTGACACCGACCGCCAGCAATACGCGCTACACCCTGACGCGTGTGGTCCAGGCCCAGGTTGAGCCAGGCTTCAAGACGATACAAGTCACGCTGAGCTGGAGCGACCGCAACGGCGAGCAGAAACGGGTGCAGTTGCATTCCATGATTGCCGCGCATGATCCCGCGTATTCAGGCGCGCTGTCCTTGTTGCAGCCGTAGGATGGGTGGAGCGCAGCGATACCCATCGTTGGTGGGTGGAGCGTAGCGATACCCATCGATGATGGGTGGAAGAGTCAAACCCACCGTTCGTTGAGGTGCGAAGTCCATCGATTCGAGGTTACCGGTGCTCGCGACCATGTGCCGGGGAAAGAGATGGCGCGCGGCCTACATGCCCCCCCGAGCCGGTGGTGGTGTGGCCGTGTTTAGTCGCGCTGAACCGTCGCGAGCGAAGGTGCAGCACGCCGGTGCCTGTGACTTGACGCAAGCAAGGTTTGCATGTGTCGAGTTTCTTTACACATCGCCTGCGGGCGATGGCTCACCCGTGGTACTGTGTGGCCGACCGGAAGATAACAAGAGTGTTCCGAGAATAACAATCGGTGTGGTGCTTGCTTGAATTGTTGCCATCGAGGATGTTTGCTGTCAGTGAGCGAGGGCACCTATTTGCTGGTGAACGCCGGCCAACGCGCAAGCAAGCGTCGCAGAGGCGCGCAAAGAAAGAGGCATGAAGACAAGAAAGACAAGCAAAGCGAAGTGGGTGGCGGGGCTGGCTGCTGTGGTGATGGTGGGCTCCGCGCAGGCGTTGCCGGTAGCTGGGCAAGGCACCTGGGACGATCCCGTACTCGGATTGCAAGGGCGCGATCTGGACGATAACGCTGCCAACGGGCCTGAAGCTTTCTACGATCCGCAACTGATGGTCACGTGGCTGCGCGCGGCCAGTACGGCTCGCGGAAATTGGGCGACGCAGAAGGCCTGGGCCGAGCAAGACCGCTACGGTGTGAGCGGCTGGCGGCTGCCGACGGTGCGCGACATAGGTAACGATGGCTGCAACTTTGGGTATAGCGGCACGGATTGCGGCTACAACGTGGATGCGACGGTGGTGGCCGAGCCTGGGGTTGACTCGGAGATGGCGCACCTGTTCTACGTGACGCTGGGCAACAAGGCTTTCTGCGACACGAGCGGGAATTGCCCGCAGGCCGGCTGGGGCCTGACCAACACCGGCGATTTCCAGAACCTGCAGTCCATCGACTACTGGTCCGGTACGGTGTACGCGCCGGATCCGAGTAACGCGTGGCGCTTCGATACCACCGACGGCTACCAGAGCCTCGGCTCCCACCCCAATGAGTTGTATGCCGTGGCTGTGCGCTCCGGCGATGTGGCCGCTGTTGTGCCGGAGGTGCAGACGTATGCGATGCTGCTGGCGGGGTTGGGAGCGTTGGCGGTGGTGGTGCGCAGGCGGCCAGTTTGACGCTTTGGACGCTTTGACCCTTTGGGGGGTTCGGGGGCGTAGCCCCCGACCGCCGCGTTTTTTGTTGGGGCGCGAATGGCGCGTTACGAACACCTGCCGATTTACAAGGCGGCGCTGGATTTGACGGTGCACATGGAAAAGGTGGTCGCCGGATTTGCGCGCTACCACACACGCCCTGGGCACCGTGACTCGTAGGATGGGTGGAGCGTAGCGATACCCATCGATGCTGCGTTGAGGAGAAGCAAACCCACCCACCTGCGATTTACCGGCGCTCATCCCAGATTGCCGCTGCGTTGGGCTCGTTGTTGATGTTTGTAGTTTGATGGGTATCGCTTTGGTCCACCCATCTTACGCCCCACCCACCCATGATGGGTATCGCTGCGCTCCACCCATCCTACGCGTTGATGGTCGCCACTGGTTTTCGTGATCGCGCGGGGCATCGCGAATTGGTGAGCCGCCTGGAGTCGATCTGGGGCTGGTCTTCATCCACGGCAGCAACGCTTGTGCGTGAACTGGGCGGTGCGGCTGCGGCCACGGTGTGACGAGGGCTTTTGAGGCACGCTGGCGAGGGCGCGCCCGTCAGTGCTGGGAGAATCGCGCACATGACGACACCCGGTTTCCTTCATGAC
>JAOTTZ010000211.1 GCA_029864165.1 Burkholderiaceae bacterium | reverse complement strand
TTGCAATGCACCACAACGACCCCTTCGACCGGTTACTGATAGCACAAGCCGTTACCGAGCCACTTAAGCTTCTGACAGGCGATGCGGTTTTGGCGCAGTACAGCGACTTGGTTGTGCTGGTTTGAGAGAAACTGGGGGTTCTGACATTACGGCATTCATCTATACGCCGCGCCACCCAGACCTCTTCGCCCGGAAATTGCCGGTGCACCGTAAGACCACACGCTGCGACGGCGCCGAAACATCTTCTTCGAAGACAAGGGTCGCGACGCCTGACTCAAAGTGTTGAGTCACAGTGTTCCAGCGTTTCTGCCCAGTTTGCTCTAAAGGCTAGCGGTATTTTCCAGTCGGCACGACAAAAATACCGTCGATCGTCTCTTGCTTGAAGCCTATGATCACCGGCCACTGGATTGCGGGTAGCACCTCGGCGTGGCATGCACGAAAAAGCCATGCCCAGCTCACACGCCGACCAATAAAAATGTCAACTCGCGCTTTCCGAGTAGTTTGCCGAACCCTCGGTCGAAGGTGACGAGATTGCTGCCGAGGGTGCGCACTGCTGCTGCGATCCAAGCATCCGGGATGTCGTTGCCAGTCAACTTTGCGTCTCGGCAGAGTTGCCGCAGAGTGGTCCATTCGTTGCCCAGGCGCGGCATTTCCACGCCGGGGGTCGCAAGCAGCGCGTCGAGGAAAGCCAGCGCCTCGTCGGTTGGCGTGGGTTGCGCGAAGACTCTCGGATGTGTGACCAGCCTGAGAAAGCCGCTGGCCACCATGGGCAAAATTTCCAGGCTGGCACCGTCGCGACAAGCAGCTAGGGCCGGTTTCAACCAGCCAATCGCTTGCTTGTAATGCGGGTGGTCGGTGCGCGACGCGGCCACCAGCACGTTGACATCAGGAGTCACCGTCTGCGGCTTCGAACATCGAGCGATTGGAGGTTGGATCGACGCCGGCTATCAATCCCCCCTTGCCCCGATGGATTGGAAGCCTTGGCTGCTTAGCACTTGCAGAGCGCCCTGGCTTGCGCAATCGCAGCCGCAAGCCGTCTTCGATAAGCGCGGTTAGGGTGCTGTGCTCATGAGCAGCCAGTGCCTTGGCTTTGGAGAGCAGTTCGTCATGGATGTCGAGGGTGGTTTTCATCAGGGTGTCCGTACAGAAATATGTACGGATTGTACGCATCCGCCTTGGGCCTCGCCACCCTTCAAAAGCACACCCTTCAAAAGCACCTGTCGGTAGTGTCAGATTGACAAGATTATGTCTAAATTGGCATAATGGCGTCGATGTCGAAGCAAGCTCGCAAGCCTCTTAAGTGGGTTGGCTCGGCCAAGCGTGATCTGGATGCCATGCCGGAAGACGTCAAAGACGTGTTCGGGCATGCCATAGACCTCGCGCAAGCGGGTGGTAAACACCAGGACGCAAAGGTGATGACTGGGTTCGGGTCGGCAGGCGTGTTGGAGGTGGTGGAAGACTTTCGCGGCAACACATTCCGCGCCATCTACACCGTCAAGTTCGCTGGTTGGATTTATGTCTTGCACTGTTTCCAGAAAAAGTCCAAGAGCGGAATCAAGACGCCGAAAGAAGACATGGATCTGATCCACTGCGCCTCAAAGCCGCAAGGCAGGATTTTGAGGCCTGGCAAGCAATGCAAGGAAAACCGTGATGAACCGACGTACCGAAGTTACCGTAGAAGAAGGCAGCACCAATGTTTACGCCGATCTGGGCTATGTGCAAGCAGCTGAGATGCAACGCAAGTCGCAGCTCGCAGCCGAGATCTCGCGCGCAATCAGGGCGCGCCGCCTGACACAAGGGGAGGCAGCCGCGCTGCTTGGTATCGATCAGTCCAAGGTGTCGCGCATTACTCGCGGACAGTTTCGCGGTGTTAGCGAGGCCAAACTATTTGAGTTGGTCGCAAAGTTGGGCCGCGACGTAAGGATCGTCGTTGGCCCGGTGCGGCGCCGCGCAGGAAAGATCGAATTGCACCTTGCCTGACCAATCGTAGCCAAGACGTCATCGTTTCATACCAACGCAAATTTGCGGGCGTCGTGTTTCCGACCCGCATCGGTTTAGAGGCGCGCCGCAATTCCGAGCCTGACAAGCGTTTCGATAACCAACTCTGCTGCTTCTTCGACGCAAGCTTGCGTCGTGTCTATGCGAATCTCTGGGGTTTCCGGCGCCTCGTAAGGAGAGTCGATGCCGGTGAAATGAAGCAACTCCCCCCGCCGCGCTTTCTTGTAAAGGCCCTTGACGTCGCGTGCCTCGGCAATGGACAGGGGCGTGTCGACAAATATCTCGATGAACTCGTTGGGCTTAAAAAGACTGCGGGCCTTCAATCGATCAGCGAGAAAAGGCGAGATGAGCGCGACCAGAACAATCAGTCCGGCATCAACCATCAGCCTTGCGACTTCAGCCACACGGCGTACGTTTTCTGCGCGATCGGCGTCGCTAAAACCTAAATCTCTGCTGAGGCCTTGGCGAATACGGTCACCGTCCAAAAGGTAGGCCTGATGCCGCATGGCATTTAGCCTTTGCTGCACAAGCTTGGCGATCGACTTCTTGCCTGCACCGCTAAGACCAGTGAACCATAGGACGCAGGCTGCTTGCTTAGAGGTGCTGAATCTATCGGCTTGTCTGGACGTATTGGTTTGATACGCATACTACAAGTCTCCACCAAGTGGTGCGCATCATATCGAGTGGGCCGTCGATGACCAGCGAAATATTGATATCCTCGCCGTTGCTTGTTTTTTGTGATCGGATGGATACATGAATCAGCTTGTTGCACCGGATGAAGTAAGCACCACGCCGTCAGCTGTTGACACGGAGGCGCCAAGCCCGTTCCGGCATGTCTTTTCGGCAGGCTTTGCTGCCGCGCTGGAGCAGTTGGCGATTTCACTGCTCGTTACGACCTATCAAGCGGGCAAGCTGATGGCGGTGAGGGCTAAAGGCGGCAGAGTCTCCACACTGCTGCGCAGCTTCGATCGACCTATGGGCCTGGCGCTGCACGGTGACCAGGTAGCGCTGGGCACGAAGAACGCGATCTGGTTCTTGCGCAATGCCGCAGACATTGCCCCTCAGCTCGAACCCCGCGCTGCGCACGATGCGTGTTTCGTTCCGCGGCAATGCCATATCACCGGCGACATTTTGGGGCACGAGATGGGCTGGGCGAAGAGCGAATCCGCCGCGAGCGAGGCGAATGCAGAGCGTGAGTTGTGGGTGGTGAACACTCGATTCTCATGCTTGTGTACGCTGCACCCAGACTACAGTTTTGTGCCTCGCTGGCAGCCTAGGTTTGTTACAGATCTCGCCGCCGAAGACCGTTGTCATCTCAATGGTTTGGCGATGGTCGACGGCAAACCCAAGTACGTCACCGCGCTGGGCCAAACCAACGAGCCTAGAGGCTGGAAGGCTTGCAAGGCCGATGGTGGTGTGTTGATCGACGTGCCCAGCAACGAGATCGTCGCCCACGGTTTTGCAATGCCACACTCGCCGCGCTGGCATGCAGGCAAGCTATGGGTGCTCAACTCGGGTGAGGGCGAGCTGCAGGTGGTCGACCCGAAGACTGGCGCGCGCGATACGGTGGCCCGGCTACCGGGCTACACCCGCGGCTTGGCGCTACATGGCCGCTACGCTTTTGTTGGGCTTTCCAAAATCCGCGAGAAGGAAGAATTCGGCGGCCTACCGATTGAGTCCAACGTCGAGGCCCTACAGTGCGGCGTGTGGGTCGTAGACCTTCAAAGCGGCGCGGCAACCGAGTTCATGGCCTTCGAGGCCGGTTGCGAGGAAGTCTTTGCGGTCGACATACTGCCTGGCATCAGATGGCCAGCAATTATCGGATTCAAGCAGGAGACGATCAACGGTATCTTTGTTGTGCCACCGACGTAGAGCAGGAAAGCGTCGGACGGACAAACAACTGAGACAGAGCGGCACCACCGGGTCACGCCATCAGTATTCAGAAGCCAGCATGATCGTTAGCACCCGCACCGTCTGGTTCGGGTCGGCCGCGTCTTCGCTAGCCCCGGTCATCGTCTTGTTGTAGTAGTCAATCTTCCAGAAAATGCGCGCGCCTTTGTGTTCGAAGGCGCCGAAGTCACGCTCCCCATAAGGGTCGTTGTCTGGCGTGAAGTCGGCGAAGTTCTCGACCTTTCCGCGGATGGCGGACTGGTCGGCCAAGGGCAGGGCGCTAATGCCTTGTGTCTGATACAGACTACCAGCAAGCCCCATAGCCGTACGGCAAAGATCATTCAGCACAGCGATTCTGGCGGTTCGGTCGTTCCTTGTTTCGTTTGTCGTCATGGCATACCTCATTGATTCGTGTGATCCTCGTAGCGACGACTACGAAGGGCAAACGTTGTTTGAAAATGGGCGGGCCGCATCTGCACCCCGCCCGTTAACCATTGGTTAGGCCGTAGCCTTCTCAACGC
>JAOTTZ010000210.1 GCA_029864165.1 Burkholderiaceae bacterium | reverse complement strand
TTTGCCGTTGCGACTGACACAGTCCGGCCAGGCCCCAACGTAACGGCGGTGGTATCGGTTGCCGCTGAGACGGCGTCGAACAGCGATAGCTGGGCCGTGTCGGCCGCCCGAACGTGGCGACTCACGGCCGCGCCGTCGACCCAAGGTCGATATAAGCCTCTGGGTCGAGTCGGCGCATCTGAGCTTCAATCCAAGTTTGGACCTCTTGCATCAGTTCTTCCGGCTGAGCACCTGCGGGAGCTATGGGTTTGCCGATGCACACGTCCACCACGCCGGGTCGCAGCAAAAAGGATTTGCGCGGCCAACAACGTGCCGACGTCACGGCAATGGGCACGACCGGCCTGCCGGTGGCAACGGCCAGCCGCGCGCCGCCCGCTTTGTAGCTACCCTGCTGCCCGCGGGCTATGCGTGTGCCTTCCGGAAACATGATGACCCAATGGCCGCGGGCCATCAGTGCCGCGCCCTGCTCGGCGACGCGGTTCCACGCCTCGGCGCGTTTGCTGCGGTCAATGTGAATCATGTCCATCCGGCTCATGGCCCAACCGAAAAAGGGGATGCGGAGCAGCTCGCGCTTGAACACATAGGCCAGTGGGTGGGGCATCAGGCAGGGATAAGCAAGCGTCTCCCAGGTGGATTGGTGCTTGGACAGCAGTATCACCGAAGCAGTGGTGTCACCCGCGCTAGGCAGGTTCTCCATGCCCTGCACGCGCGCTCGAACGCCGCAGATGACCCGAGCACCCCACGTCGCCAACTTGAGCCAGCCCACACACAGCCAGTAAACGCGGTCGCCGCGCACGAAGATTGACATCACCAGCACCATCGAGGCCCAAGGTACCACCGTCGCCGTAAGCCACAACATGAAGCACAGCGAGCGCAGGGCGGGCAGCAGATGGCCCAGCATCATTCCCCACGGTATCCGGAATCGGTCTCGCCTACGCTGGGATGTTGCTCACGTTCGCGCTGTATCAACACCTGTGCGAATGCTGACAAGTCTGTATGCACTTGAGTCCCCGGCACCGCTTGTTGCACCTGCGCCCATTGTTCCGGGTCAAGCTGCCCGAGCTTGGTGCCGCACAACAAATGCGGTTCGCAGCCGGCTGCCGCCGCGGCTTGTATGTCTCGCAGCGAATCTCCCACCACCGGAACCTGGCTTAAATCTATGCCGTAGCGTTCGCCGATCAACTCGATCAAACCGGGCCGTGGCTTGCGGCAGCTGCAGTGCTCGTCAGGCGTGTGCGGGCAGAAGAACACCGCGTCGATGCGCCCACCGTGCTTTTGCAACAGGTTGTTCATCTTCAAGTGCATGGCGTTCAAGGCCGCCATGTCGAACAAGCCACGCCCGAGCCCAGACTGGTTGGTCGCGACGACTGTGTGCCAGCCGCCCTGGTTCAGCCGAGCGATCGCCTCCAGCGCCCCGGGCAGCGGCACCCACTCTTCGGCAGATTTGACGTAGTCGTCGCGATCTGCATTGATGGTGCCGTCGCGGTCCAGAATGATGAGTTTCATGCCAGTTGATTCAGGTGGCCAGCTTGGACAGGTCGGCGACGCGGTTCATCGCCCCGTGCAGCAGCGCAAGAAGGCCAAGCCGATTGGCCCGCATAGCGTTGTCTTCGACGTTGACCATGACACTATCAAAAAAAGTGTCTACAGGCGCCTTGAGCGCCGTCAGCTCTTGCAATGACTCGGTGTAATCCCCTCGCCCCAAAGCGGCCTGAGCGCGTTGATCGACGTAGAGGAGGGCGTCGTGCAGTGCCTGTTCGGCGGGTTGCTCAAATCTTGCCACGTCTACCGAATGCCCCCACGCCCCCTCGGTCTTGTTAAGAATGTTCTGAACACGCTTGTTGGCGGCGGCCAAACTTGCGGACTCGGGCATTTGCGAGAACACACGAACTGCTTCAATTCGCTTGAATGTTTCCTTAAAGGGGAGGTCATCACGCCGGGCAAGTACTGCCTCCACTTCTTGCGCGCTATAGCCTTGATCACGCAAACTGGCCGCAAGTCGACCGTACACGAACTCTGTCACCGCGGTAAGTGATCCCGTTGCTGCCAAGCCGCGCCGGTCGAATATACCCACTGTCTCCCCAACAAGATGCTCCACCTTGAACGGAAGATCCCTTTCGATCAGAACGCGAATCAACCCCAGCGCGTGCCGGCGCAGAGCAAACGGATCTTTGTCACCTGTCGGGGCTTGCCCGACGCTGAACAAGCCGACCAGAATCTCAAGTTTGTCGGCCAAAGCAAGCACCACGCCGATTTCGCCGCGCGGCAAAGTATCGCCAGCAAAGCGTGGCTTGTAATGGTCCTCAATGGCGTCTGCTACCTCGTTGGTCTCGCCATCGTGCAAGGCGTAGTAGCGCCCCATCGTGCCCTGCAGTTCCGGAAACTCGCCCACCATGTCGGTCAGCAGGTCGGCCTTGGCGAGCATCGCAGCGTGGTCGGATTGAGCGGCCAAGGTGTCGCCACCCAATTGGCGTCCGATAGCCTGGGCGATCGAACGCACGCGCTGGACGCGCTGGCCCATTGTGCCGAGTTTGGCGTGATAGACCACCTTGTCCAACCCGTCTACGCGGTCCTTGAGCGGGATCTGCCTATCCTTGTCGAAGAAGAACTTTGCGTCGGCCAGGCGTGGCCGCACCACGCGCTCGTTGCCGCTGACCACGCGGCTGGCATCGTCAGGCTGGATGTTGCTGACAACGAGGAACTTGTTGGTCAACTTGCCGTCCGCGTCGACCAAGGGAAAATATTTCTGGTTGGCCTTCATCGTCAGGACCAGGCATTCCTGAGGCACCGCCAGAAATTCCGGGTCGAACCGACAAAGCAACACATGCGGACGTTCCACCAGCGCCGTCACTTCGTCGAGCAGCGACGCGTCGTCGATGGGCTCAAGTCCCTGCGGCGCCGCAGCGCTCAACTGCCGGGCGATTTCGCCGTGGCGCGCCGAAAAACTGGCAATCACCGCGCCCTGCTCTTGCATTTGCCGTTCATAGTGATCGGCGTCCTGCAGGACCACTGGGTTGATCGCGGCCGCGAAGCGGTGGCCCTGGGTGTGGCGCCCAGCGTGCAATCCCAGCGCCTGCACCGGCACGACCTCGGCGCCCCAAAGCGCCACCAAGCTGTGCGCCGGCCGCACGAAGTTCACGCTGGTCCAACCGTCTTCTAGTTGGTACTGCATCACCTTCGGGATAGGTAGTCGGGCCAAGGTTTCGTCGATCGACTTTTGCAGACCTTCGGCCAAGGTGGCGCCAGCAACCACGCTGTCGAAGTACAGCGCCTCGGACTTGCCGTCCATTTGGCGCTTGAGTTGCGGCAGCACCGAAACATCTATGCCCAAGCTGGTAAGCTTCTTGAGCAAAGCCGCAGTGGCTTGACCCTGCGCATCCAGACCCACGCTGACCGGCATCAGCTTTTGCGACACCGCGCGCTTGTCGGCTTGGTTACGCACGGTGCTGACGTGCGCGCCCAGGCGGCGCGGTGTAGCAAATGCAGTGACAGCAGAGTGTTCGCTGGCCAAGCCGTGCGCTTGCAAGTTTTCGAGCAGGGCATGGGCAAAAGACGCGCCCAAGGTCTTCAGCGCCTTGGGCGGCAGTTCCTCGACCAGCAGTTCGACGAGCAGGTTCTTGGTCGCCATCACGCGACTTTCTTGTTCTTTGCCGACTGTGCCAATACCTCATCGGCCCACGGCCTCGGCGCCATCGGGAAGTCCAGCCGCGCTCGGCTGTCCCAATAACTCTGGGCGACGGCGCGCGCGAGATTGCGGATGCGGCCAATATAAGCGGCGCGTTCGGTCACGCTGATGGCACCCCGCGCGTCCAGCAGGTTGAAACTGTGGCCCGCTTTGAGCAGTTGCTCGTAGGCGGGCAGCGCGAGTTGTTGCGCCATCAAGTATTTGGACTGCTTTTCGTGGCTGGCAAAGGCGCCGAGCAGAAAGTCGACGTCGCTGTGCTCGAAGTTGTAGGCGCTTTGTTCTTGCTCGTTCTGCAGGTATACGTCAGCGTATTTGAGGCCCTCGGCCCAGGTGATGTCGTAGACGCTGTCGACGCTTTGCAAGTACATGGCCAGCCGCTCTAGCCCGTAGGTGATTTCGCCGGTGATGGGCTTGCAATCGATGCCACCGACTTGTTGGAAGTAGGTGAACTGCGTGATTTCCATGCCGTTGAGCCAAACCTCCCAACCCAGGCCCCAACAACCCAGGGTGGGATTCTCCCAATCGTCTTCAACGAAGCGAACGTCGTTGACGTTCAGGTCGAAACCCATCGCCACCAGAGAACCCAGGTACAGCTCGAGGATATCGGTAGGCGACGGCTTCAAGACCACCTGGTATTGGTAGTAGTGCTGCAGGCGGTTCGGGTTGTTGCCGTAGCGGCCGTCCTTGGGGCGGCGGCTTGGTTGCACGTAGGCTGCCTTCCACGGCTCGGGGCCTAGCGCA
>JAOTTZ010000209.1 GCA_029864165.1 Burkholderiaceae bacterium | reverse complement strand
CTGTTGGGTAGCAGCCCCTAGCGTACTGCCTTCTAGCGTAATCGCTACCGGCCTGGGACTGGTAAACCCAAACGCCTCAACTGGCGCCACCGTGAGCAACGCGTCGGCAGGCCCAGGCGCGGCGTTGAATCGGGTGTTGTCAGTAAGCCGCAGATAGTCTGCCGTGCTCACGGCCAAAGACCCACCTACATTCAGCGAAGCCGTTGGCCCGAAGACAACCCCTGCAGGGTTGATCAGGTAAAGGTTCGCGGCGCCAAAGCCTGTCGTCTGAAGCGTGCCGTAGATGCTAGAAGGCGCCCCCCCCGTGACTCTACTCAAAATGTTCGAGGTCGGCAGAGCCGTCTCGTTCTGGAAATTGGCGATGTTGCCAGTGGCGACGCTGAAGTCACCAAAGCTGTGAAACAAGTTGGCCCCGTTGCCGGGCCGCGTGCCACCGGTGAGGTTAAAGGTTTGGCCTGCTTGCGTCACGGTGGTGCCCAAACCACTGGGGGTAATGCTTGTCGCCGCCGGCCCAGCGCCTGCCGCAGGTGGCGCAGAGACTAACAAAAACACTCCCAGCACACCAGCAACGGCGAGCGTCGTCAGTTGCCCATCTCTTTGTCGATCAGAGTAGCCCATCTGACTACCCTCCTCAATCTTGTGTTAAAGCCTTTATATGCAGCCTCGCTTGTATGGTCAGCAGTGTCGCTCTTGCGCTCTCTCAACCGCAGATCAAAATGCTTGACCGTGCCGCCCTGGGTACTTTTGCCAAGTCTACAACAACGCTAGCTACACATTTGACCGCCGACCAGAACTATCTTCAAACCTGCGCCTGCAACGCAGTTTGATGACTGGGCGCGCGCAAGTCAGGCGATCAGCCCGAGCACAAGGACGCACCTACGGACCGCCTTGGCCAAACAGAGCCGCCATCTTCTGCAAGCACTCGTCCTGAGCGCCGCCTGAGAGAAAACCTCCCGATCCTGTATACTCTTAATATACTGTGGGTTGTTACTATTCTGTTGTAAGTGGGTTAGCCTTGCATCGTCAGTCCAAGGCGGACTCCAGGAGGAGTTGAATTGACGAAAAGGGGTCGAATCGGAGTCATGCTGCTCGCTTCAGCAGGCGCGCTCTGGTCGGTACAGCCGGCAGTGGCTGACACACAGGAGGCAGAGGTGCTCCTGCGCGCCCCAAAATACGCGCAAGAAAATGGCGCCAAGGCTTCTGCCCCACTCGACGCCAAGCCGGATCGGGTGGCGCTTCCGCAGGCACCCACACCGATCTTCGTCCCGCGAGTTAGCCGCGGAGCGCCAGCGTTGCGCGTCGGAGGCGCATCGAGGGGAACCAACACCCGGGTGGCAGTACGCGTTCTCGTGCCTCAATACGAGGAAGCGGCGTTGACTGCCTCAGACCAACCGGCGTTCCCGTGGCACTTGTCGGGTTCAACCGAACACTCGGTGAATTTCACATTGGTCAATCCAGACCAGATCGACCCCGTCATCGACCTGACGATCCCCGGGCCTATTCGGGCGGGATTCCACTGGATCGATCTGTCAGCGCACGATGCGCGACTCGCGGTGGGCCATCGCTATTATTGGTTCATCGCGATCGTGACGAACCCGAAGCGGCGCTCGGCGGACATCGCGGCGCGCGGCTCGGTAGAGCGGGTCTCGCTGGCGGCGGCGCTGGCTGCTCAAATCGCTGCAGCGCGACCCGAGGAACGAGCCGGATTGTTTTCCCGAGCAGGTATCTGGTACGACGCGCTCGAGGCGACGCGCCAGCTGATGCCAGGAGCGGACGCGAAGGCGCAGCGAAATGCATTGCTCGCCCAGGTCGGAATCGAGATCGAGCCGGCGGACTGACTGGACAATTGGCCCGGGAGCAGTGAATCCGCGTGCGGGCTCACTCCAAGCTCACGCCTCGCCCAACACGCGGTAGACCGCGATCGGCTCGTCGAGGCCCTTCAGAAGGTGCTCGCCCATGGACTCAAACTCGAACAGGCCCTCGGTCCGCCGACGTGTTTCCTCGCCCACCAGCAGGCGCCAGGTGCCTTCGTTGGCGTCTGCAAAGTCACCCTTGCTGAACTGCTCAAGGCGGGTGGCGATGTTGACGCTGGCGCCAACCGTGGTGTACTTGAGAGCGTGATCGCCACCGATGAAACCCACGACGACGGATCCGGTGAAGATCCCGATCCGCACCCGGGCCGTCGGCATCCCGTGACGGGCCCACTCTTGGTTGAGCGCCTCCATTCTCCGACCTACTGCAATGCCGCAGCGGACTGCCGCCTCCGCCGCCGAGTCGATCTCGCGGTCGTTGCGGCTGGGTGCGGGAAAGCCAAAGCTCGCCTTCAGACCGTCCCCGGCGTAGTCGTCTACGACGCCCACGTGCTTTTCCACGACGCCCGCCGCAGCCGCCAGGTATTCGTTCACCCAGGTCATCAACACCTCAGGCATTAGCTTCTCGGAAGCAGTGGTGTAACCCTCGAGATCGGCCATTAACGTGGTCACCACCGTGCGGCGGCTGACAGGGCGGCCTTCGGTACCGAGGAACTCGCTCCGTCGCTTCCAGATATCCTGCGCAACCGTAGTGCCCTGGAAGCGTGAGAACAGAGAGGAGAGCTGTCGGCGCTGGGCTCGCTCGGAGATCGACCCGATTGCAGATGCCATCCCGGCGGCCCCGAGTCCAGCCAGCAAGGGAGGCAGTAGCGGCAGCCACAGTCCGCCGTCGAAGGCGGTCACCACACTCGCAACAAGCGCCAACACCGCGAACATGCCAACCACCATCGTCGCGATGATCGATCGAGCGAAGGCAGCGATGAGGCCGCCGATGAGCGCCCACAGCAAGGTCCAGGCCGCAATCGTAGGCTGACCGGGAGCGTTCAGTGGCCGGGATTTACCCAGTGCAATGCGAATCAGCTGGTCAACCGCGTTCGCGTGTACCTCGACACCGTACATGGGCCCACCACCGGCTCGGCGACTATAGGGAGTAAAAAACGCATCCTTGACGCTGGGCGCTGCCGTTCCGACGAGGACGACAAGGTCTCGGAACGCGTCGGCCGGCGTGTATCCATCGAGCACCGACGTCAACCCATACGCCGTGATTTTGCGATCGCCCCAGCCGTAGTCAAGCAGGAACTGATAGCCTCCGTCGTCGACCCGGACGTAGGGTCCGAAACCCTCGTGCAGAGGCGACACAACTGTCCTGCCGAGCCGGATCTCGTCCGGGTTGTCGGGTGCAGGGCCGAGGTCGATGCCTTCATGCCGGAGATATTGCAGCGCGAGCTGCAGCGAGAGGGAAACGGAAGGGCGATTTCCATCCCACATGAAGAGTAACCCGCGCCTGACCGTGCCTCCGGGGTCTACCGGCAGATCGCTGAAGCCAACCTGGCGATTGTCCCGCAGGAAGCGCGGTGGCGGCGTTCCAGAACTCCCTGGGTCGGGGGATTTCGTCGTCATGATGACGCGGTCGTCAGCGGTCACCGTCTTCCCAAGCGCCAGGTAGTCCTGCGTGTCGCGCCTAGGGTCGCCGTCCGCTAGCGGAACTGGCTGATCCCGGTACAGATCGATGCCGATCGCGCGCGGCTTAGCCGCAAGCAAGCGCTCAATGAGCCGTCGCAGGAGTTTGTCGGTGAGCGGATGGCCGTGGCGGCGGATGTCCTCCTCTTCGATCAACACCAGCGCAATCGATGGTGGTTCCAGAGCTTGCGACGTGCTCCACGACAACTGCAGGTCGTAGACCACCAATTCACCAGCCTGCAGGAGTCCCGCGATACGGATCAGCATGATCAGCACACAGACTCCCGCTGCCGCCACTAGAGCGCTTGCCAGCGGAGAGTATGGATTGAACAACGCCGGGGCTCGCATGCGTCGGCATGATACGGCCAATGCCTGGCGCGGCCCAATCAATCAGCCAAGCCGGAGGAGTTGCCTACGAATCCCTTCACTGCCATCGTGGAAAGCAACGGCCACCGGCTTTCGTACCTCCTGTAACCAGCTATGCCAGGCGGTGGAATAAGTGGTGCAGCGGGGCCTTGAGCATCGCCAACTCGACTCGTCGGGCGCCATTGGAGTGGACGAGATCATGCACGGTCTGCGGTTACAACCAGTGTGCTGCTTCAGGAGTAACGAGTCATAAAAAGCGTGCCATTGGGGACGTTACCATTTTCTAAGGGATAAAGTGCCCACTGCACTGGTATTTGAACGGCAGTCAACCGCAGGGCACTTAGGGTCAATATAGGCTTGGCACCGCTGCCGTGCGTGATGGCTGTGCTGTAGTGCCAGCTGCAGCTTCGTCACGTCGTACGGTTATGAAACCAATCTGATGGTGATGTCTATATGGACGCCTCCCGGTTGGCAAGGATCTCTTCGGTGGTTGTCGCTGTCGTCTTTGGCTGCTCCGCGTGAATGCCATACGATGGAGTTCCGGATTGCGTGTGACACGTTCCATGCGCGCACTTC
>JAOTTZ010000208.1 GCA_029864165.1 Burkholderiaceae bacterium | reverse complement strand
TACTGCAGCGAGGAGCTCGGTGCGTTCTACCTCGACGTCCTGAAGGACCGCCTCTACACCTGCGCGCCGAAGTCGCTCGCGCGCCGCTCGGCGCAGACAGCGCTGTGGCACATCACGCAAGCCATGCTGCGCTGGATGGCACCGTTCTTGAGCTTCACCGCAGAAGAGGCGTGGCAGGTGATCGGCAGCGGCCCGACCATCTTCACCGAAACATATTGGACGTTTCCAGCCGAGGAGGACCTCTGGCGGCCTGATGGCGGCACTGTGCTGGATGCCAAGGAGCGATGGACGAACATCGTCAACACGCGCGACTGCGTGAACCGAGAGCTTGAAGCTGTTCGCTCCCAGGGCGCGATAGGTTCGTCGCTTCAAGCCGAAGTCACCTTGCACGTGAACAAGGCAGACCGCGCCGCGCTGGAGCGGTTTGGCGACGACCTCAAGTTCCTGCTGATCGTCTCCAAGGTCGCACTGGAAACCCGCGACGTCCCGACGCCGCAGGCTGTCGTCAAACCGTCCACTGCGCCCAAGTGCGAGCGCTGCTGGCACTACCGTGAAGACGTCGGCCACAACCCCGCTTGCCCAACCATTTGCGGCCGCTGCACCAGCAATCTTTATGGCGCAGGTGAAATGCGAACGGTCGCCTGATGGCTTTCACCAAACCATACAACCACTTGGTGACCTGGCTGGGCATCGCGTTGGCGGTCATTTTGCTCGACCAGTTCACAAAAACCTTGATTCTCGGTGACTTCCAACTCGGTGAAAGCCGGACGGTCAACGCCTACTTCAACGTCGTTCGCGTGCACAACACCGGCGCGGCGTTCAGTTTTCTTGCCGGAGCCTCGGGCTGGCAGCGCTGGTTCTTCATCGGCCTGGGCTTGCTGGCGGCCGTTGTCATTGTGTGGATGCTGCACGGTCAAGGCCGGCAAGCGCTGTTCAGTTGGGCGCTGTCACTGATCCTGGGCGGCGCTCTGGGTAACGTCATCGACCGGTTGCTGCACGGCTACGTGATCGACTTCATCCAACTGCACTACGCTGAGTGGTACTTCCCGTCGTTCAACGTTGCCGACAGCGCTATCACGGTGGGCGCGACCTGCCTGATACTCGATGAATTACTGCGCGTGCGGCGCGGGGCGTGACCCCGTAACTACGCTCTACGTGGCAGCGCTTCCTTTACCAGTGCGGCGGCCACTTGTGCAGCACAGCAAACCGAACGCGCCACAAGCCCACGTCAGCAGGTGAGCGACGCCATGCGACGCCCCTTGCGCTTGGCGTTGACCGCAACGACGAACAGCACCCCAAACATCAGCAGCGTGTAGGTCTGCGGTTCAGGTATCACGGCAATGTGGCTGTTGATCCAGTTGGCGTACAGCGGCACATTGGAATCCCCGCCCAGCTCGCCAAAGCTTGCGTTCAGAATGTCATCAAGGTCTTCGGGCTGGCCCACGGTGCCGCCAAATGAGTGTACGCCGACAAGAGCCAACTGACCGCCGGCCAACTCGATAAAACTCGGCCCGCCCGAGTCGCCGGATGCGATCATCGACTCGCTCACGATGCCACCACGCTGTGTCGGCGTGGGGCCACCAGTCACGTTGCGGATCAAGCTCCCGTCATCAAAATCGAACATATAGGGAGACCCGCCGACAATGCGGGAGTCCCACTCGCCGTCGTACGTGTTGGTGCCGACGCGCAGCGTGCCAAACCCCGCCGAAGAGCCAGTGGACCCCGTGCCAGGCCTGCCGTATCCCGCCAGCGTGACCATGGAAGGTAATCCAAGACCGGTGCTGACGATGTCGTAGCTGCTGATATCCAGTACGGGGCTGTCGAGCTTGATCAACGCCAGGTCCGCGCCATCTTTAAAGTCGCCCGTCCACCCCGGGGGGAGAAAGATACTCGACTGCGCCGACAACACCGACACCGTAGGCGATCCCGACGCCGCCGAAAATGTTGCGCTGACGGACGTCGCCGTGATACTTTGGTTGGCCACGCAGTGCGCCGCCGTCAGAATGTAGCTGCCGCCTCCAACCAACGCACCGGAGCAGCCTCTGTTACTGTTGATCCTGAGCCTGGCCACACCATCGAATACCGTTGACGAACTGACAACATAGTTGGACGGGTCCAAGCTTGTGGTCAAGAGCGGTGTGAGATCCAAGTTCGGTGCACTTTCGGCACAGGCCGGCACCGTGCACAATGTGCTGACCAGACCCAATATGGCGAGGCCGCTGTTCTTACACCTGGGATTTTGAATCATCGTTTTGGCTCAGCGTAGTTGGGTGCACGGCTATTTTATGCTGCGCCCGGCCATGAGTAGGCCCCCCATCCCCCCGCGAACCGGGGGTTTTGGCAACAAAAAGTTTGCTCCCCGCTACAGCGAAACGTCCCAATGCGATGCGGCTACCGACCAACGGGGAATTGCGACGCCGCCCAACCCCGTTTAAGCTTCACTCTGACCGCTGCGCGGATCTCAGCACTGTTGTGCAGGTATAGCTGCTGGGCTCTTTCGTCGAGTACTGTTTCTCTGACCCATCATGCGATGGGAAGCGTCAGTACGAAACAGCTACCGCCGCCTTCACGCGGCTCACAATGCACGCGGCCGTCGTGCTGTTGTGCGATTTGACGTACGAGGCTTAGGCCCAACCCGACACCTCCCGCCGCCTCGGTGTGACCGGGCAGTCTGTAAAAGGGTTCGAAGATACGCTCGCGCTCGGGGACGGGAACTCCGGCGCCACGGTCGCACACGCGCACCTGAGCTTGACCTCCTCGCCGCTCAGTACATACGTTAATGTCGTCGCCACCATAGCGGCGCGCGTTCTCCAGCAGGTTTCGCAAAGCGCGACGCAGCAACTTCTCGTCACCCAATATTTGAATTGCCTCACCGTGGGCTTGAGCATGCACGTAAGAGGCTTCTTCGGCCGCCAGGGCGAGCAAATCCACTGGGTCACGCGCTGCGACATGCTGCGAGGCGTCCAGCCGGCTGGCCAGCAGCACTTCTTCCACCAGCGCGTCGAGTTCGGCGATATTGGTTTCTATCTCGCGCTGTAGCTTATCGCGCTGTGCGGCTGACGCAGAACCAAACACAGACACCGCCATCTTCAAACGCGCCAGGGGCGAACGCAGTTCGTGACTCGCGTTGGCCAGCAATGACCGGTGCGAACGCACGAGAATCTCTATCCGGCCAGCAGCGCGGTTAAAACTCGCAGCGACGGCCGCGACCTCGTCGCTACCACGTTCGTCCACGCGCCGGCTCAACGCACCAGCACCAAACGCCTCTACGCCTTGCTTCAGAGATTCAAGCCGGCGCGTCAAACGCCGCACGACGGGAAAAGCCCCCGCAGCGACGGCGAGAAACAGCAACACCAGGGAAATGGCAAGCGCCGCGCCATTGCGCATGAACAAGGCCGGCCTGTCCCTCAGCCCATCGACAACACGCAACGGCGGCGGCCCGCCGTGGCGTATCAACCCGGCGCGCAGCACCGAAAGCGTACGTCCATCAGATAGCGGCAGCTTGACCACATGCGCCAGGCGGCCGCTGGATTCGCGGCGCGCAAATCTCTCCGAGGCGGCAATGCGCTGGCCGTTGGCGTTATCCAACGCCAACGGGAGCCGTAGACGCGCTGCCAAGTCGAGCAGCGCGGCGCGTTGCTCAGCCTCGGGTTGGTTGGCAGCCGGCAGATTATTCTGCGCCAGCTCGGCCCAGCCATCGAGGCGCTGCCCCCACTCATTTTGGCCGTGCAGCCGCTCGTGCTCGAAGTTGCGGTGGAGCACCCACCCGGCGGCAAATGCAAACAGCAGCAAGACGGCCACCACCGTCAGGTATATGCGCAAGTAAAGTGTTCTCATGCTCGCCTTCGGCGTTAGGAAGACGCATCGGCGTCTTGCCTCTTGGCGAACACATAGCCTGCACCACGGACCGTGAGTATTCGGCGCGGGGTCTTGGCGTCGTCTTCGATCGCGGCACGGATGCGCGAAATGTGCACGTCGATAGAGCGGTCAAAGACATCCAGCGGATGCCCCTTGAGCGCGTCCATGATCTGGTCTCGCGAGAGCACGCGCCCCGGGCGCTGGGCCAGCACAACGAGCAGGTCGAACTGATGGCTGGTCAAATCGCAAGGCCTGCCCCCCAAAAGGGCAACGCGCGCATCCAGATCGATTTCCAGCCGGCCGTAGCGCAGCACTTCACCATCGACAGACGTCGACGCGGCGCGTCGCAACAAGGCCTTGACACGAGCCAGCAACTCTCGCGGTTCGAAAGGTTTTGCCAGATAGTCGTCGGCTCCCAGTTCCAGCCCGACGATACGGTCGGAGGACTCACCGCGCGCGGTCAGCATCAACATGGGCAATCGGCGTGTGCTCGCATCAGCGCGAATCTCGCGGCACAAATCAAGTCCATCACCATCGGGCAGCATCAAGTCGAACACTACGGCGTCGAACTGAGCCGTACGCA
>JAOTTZ010000207.1 GCA_029864165.1 Burkholderiaceae bacterium | reverse complement strand
CATGCCCCCTGCTGACCCCATGCCCCCCTGCCCCCACGGTAAACATGAGGTGGTCAGGAATCACCTGCTGGAATTGAACCGGCTGGCTCAGCGTGATGTACTCGATCCCAATCGCCAAGTCAGGCGCTGCTCCGTCCAGCGTTGCCGGCACCTTATGCCCTTGATATTGGTAGGCGGCAAACAAACGCCCATCCTTGCCGTATAGGGCGGCGACGCGGATGTCGGGCGAATTCCGCAGCGATTGCAAGATTTCCTGGGCCGACTTGGTGTCCTGGAACATCAAGGCGGCGGCCGCATTCTCGGCCAGCACTTTGGCCTGCGTTCGGTTCGTTTCCACGAGCGCAAACAGGCCCAGCGTAAAGCTGCTGATGACGATGATCACCGCGACGATGCCTACCGCCGAACCCAATGCAAGCCGGTTGATGCGCCGCAATCGCTCGCCAAGCCTGACGTGCGGCATCATTGGTAAACCTCCGTGGCTAGGCGCAGCAGCTTGGAGCTGAGGTCGAGTCCGGCATTGCGCGCGGCGGTCAGGTTTGCCTCGAAAGTGATCTTGTTCTGTGCCACTGTCATATTGAGGGCAACACCTTGGCGCGCCGCACCGGGAGTGTCGGCCACGGTCAGGATGGGACGACCGCGCAAGCTCTCGAGCAGCCGCGGCAGCGTGCCGATGGCCGATTGGCTGATGAACACCACGTGGCATCCGCTGAGCGACTCGCCGCCAGCCTTGCGCTGCAAGTTGATGCTGCGCTCACCGACGGCCTTGCCCTGCAAAGCGTCGATTTCTTTGCCGAACGGATCGATACCAGCAATGCACACATCGAGCGTGCGCCCGATCTTGGTGGGCCACTCAGTGAAAAGCGCGAAGTTGTACATGAAGGCCGCTTTCAACCGGTATTCGGGCAGCTCGTCGGCACGCGCCGGCAGCGTGCATGTCAACAGGCCCAGCCAGACAAGCGCCCACACACCCAGGGTCTTAGGCCACATGGCACCCCCCATCGACTGCGGAACTACCGGGAGTGCCCAAGCTGTGGGCGTCAGCCCGCGAGACCCGCCGCGGTGAAATCTCCAGTTGCAATAGGCACTCGAGCGGCAGCCGCAACAACTGCTGCTCCAGGCTGTACGGATAGGCGGCGCTCGGCGCGGCCAGCGCCAGCGCCGCGAGGCCTGTCCCCACCACCCGCTTGCGCCATTGGCGCGCGGTGGGGCACGGTCGGCGCGCGCTGCGAAGGCGGTACGCCATCACGATCTAACGCCTGTAGCTAGGTTTGACCCAAGGTGCGCGTCGTGCTGGCGCGCTACCAGCATCGAGCGACGCGAGGATTCGGCGGCGGGTCAAGCATGTCACGGGTGTCATCTGTATGTTCCCGTCGGGCGGTTTCGCAAGCTTTAGACGGCTTGTGGTCGACTGATCACGCTGCGAGACGATGTCTCGCTGGGCGCGGGCAATCGGTTGCCGCCACGCGTCCATATCGACTGCTACCCGGCCGAACTTGACTGACGATTTCCGCGCTGGTGATGTAGACGGAACGTTCTATGCCTCAGAAGCGCCAGTCCAGCCGGACGTATACCGATCGCGGTACTTGATTCGTGGTGGTGCCGATGAAATCTGAGACAAATTCCTGGTGCCGGGGCTGCGAGAGGTTCTGACCCACCAGCGAGAGCTCGATGTCGCGGCGAGGTTTCCACCCCAGCCGCAGATCGAGCGTGGTGTACGCAGGGACGTCCAGGCCGTGCAACGCATCGACGTGGCGCAACCACAAATCGAGCTCGATATTGCTGCGGAGATTCATCATCGAACGCACAGAAAACGTGTGCCGCGGCGCCGCCCCCGTGATCGAATCTTCCGGGCCGTTGATGTCGGTGAAGCTCAACCACTGCACGCCGGCGTGGCCCTGCAAACGCCACCACTCGCGGGGCCGCATCTCGACGGCCACTTCGGTGCCGTTGACGTGGCCGTTGAGACTGTTCGCAATGTTCAGGGGCTGCACGACATGTGTCGGAATCGCCATCACAGGTACAGGTTGCGGCGCACCTAGCACGAAACCGCGAATTCCGTCGTAGTGGTTGGAGAAAACGGTCCAGTCGACCGACGCGTGTGCAGCAAGCTGGGTGCGGTATCCCAGTTCGTAGGCAACTAGTTTCTCCGAGTCGAATTCGGTGTTGCCGACAATTGCGAGTTCCACCGGCAGCGGTCCCGGGTTCCCGGGCGTGGACGGCGGTATGACTGCCTGGCGGATGCGCCCGTAGGCCTCGAAGCGTGCAGGCGTGCGCACGGCGCGAGAAACGGAACCCCAGAACGAGTGCTCAGGCGCCGGAGTCCAAAGCAAACGAGCATTGGGCTGGATCTCGCTTCCTGTGTAGCTGTTGTGCTCGAATCTCGACCCCAAGGTGAGGCGCAGCAAATCGGGCGCGAGGGTGATTTCGTCCTGCGCAAAAGCGGAGAACAGCCGGCTTTCCAGACTCGTCTGGGCGAACGTGACGGTGTCCGTTGGAGTGATGCTGTCATGGCTGAGGCGGTACGCGGCGCCGACGATGAGATCGTTGCTCGCGCCCACCGGCAGCCGGCGCTGGTAATCGAGGTCCAGTGTGTCGCGAGATTCCGAGAATGCGCCCAGCTCGAATCTGGTGTGGTCGAGATACGCCTGCAGCGCCGAACTCGATCCCGCAGCAGAGCGCCCCTGCCAACGCAACAGCACGTTGGCCCCCTCACCGCGCTGCTTGATGTCTTGCACATTCCGGTAGGGGAAGTCCAGCAACGCCGTGGTAAATTGCTCGCCGATCCTGCCCTGAAAGGCGTTTACCTGAACCGAAAGATCTTCGCCGGCGGCAAGCGCCCGATCGAGGCGGAACCCGACAAGACCCCCGGTCCAGTCATCTGGGCCGTCGCGCCCGGTGAGGTCGGGATACGAGTCGCGCGAGAAGCCTTTTGCATAGATGCGATACGCGCCGTCGGTGCCGACCGTGCCGCCGTGACGAATCGTCGCGAAACTACGCTCCGAGTCGCCCGCGCCGGCGGAAACCAGCGTGCCGTGCGTATCGCTCGCCTTGCGCGTGATGATGTTGATGATGCCGTTGACCGCGTTTGCACCCCAAAGTGCGGCGCCAGGCCCTCGAATGACTTCTATCCGCTCGATGTCCTCAAGCACCGCGTCCTGCGTCTCCCAGAGCACGCCGGAGAACAAAGGTGTGTAAACGGTGCGCCCATCCATGAGCACCAGCAACTTGTTCGCAAAGCGGCCGTTGAAGCCGCGGATGCTGACGGCCCACTTGTTGCTGCCGAAGCGCGCGACCTCCAGGCCTGGGGCCATTCGAAGCGCTTCGGCAATCGAGGTCACTCCCGAGCGGCGGATGTCCTCGCCCGTGATCACGAATACGGCCGATGCCGTGTCGGCGACGCGCTGCGGCTTCTTGGCCACTGACGTCACCTCAATATTCATCAGCTCTTCAAGGCTCAGGTCCGAAAGGGAACGCTGGTTCGGCTCGGCACCGGCGGCATGCGCCAGGCCGGTGGCGGTGGTCGAAGCGAGGGTGGTGATGACCGCGAGTGCGATTGCGCGAGTTTGCATGATGTATTCCCTCCGAGGGTGCCGGCGGCAGGCGCCTATCTGCCCCACGGGGCATGAATCTGAGCCAGGGGCTTGACGGGGCAAATGGGTCTTGACGAGCGGTGATTTTGCATGCTGATCTTGCAGACCGCCTCATGAATAGTGCCCCTTTGCACCGCCATATTTGCATGACAAGCTTGTGGTGTGCGTTGGCCAAGCCTATGCGGAGTCGCACCGGTCTGAGTGGCGGTCGGTCGGTGGTGGCGCGGGCGGCCAACGTCAAGACTGCAGTAAATGCGATGCTCAAACTCATGCCGTGCCGACGCATAGCCTGAGTCGCGCAGCGGCGGGTTTGCGCAACGGGTCGACAGAGTCATGAATTTCCTTGGTACGGCTTCGATCAGCAGCGCCAGAAGGTGCTCACGGCGGCCTCGAGGCTGACAACGAACGCCGCAGCCGACTCGGCGTCGCGCGGGCCTGCATCCTTCCACCAATAACAAAACCGCAATCGCAAGCGGAAAGATTCTCCAAGTGGCTGTCGCCATGGGGTGTTCTGGAGCGGTTGGACTCATCCATCTGGAACTGCTCCGCAGTTCACAGAATCGGCCCGCAACCCGTACCAATCCTCGCCTACAGCCGTTCGGTAACCCCTTGGACTGCGGTTTGTAGGATAAACGTGCATTCAAGTCTCCCGGTAAACCGAAGCCACACGCGCCGACATACGTGTACTGGCGGTCGTAGCTGATGTGGTTGCCGAGCAGGCTGGCCAGTGCCTAGTCCAGCGTGCGCCAGCCGAAGGCCTTGATCCCCTGGCGCGTGATGACGCTCACCGCAGCGGCGACCTCGCTTTGTTTTTGCTCGTACTTGGAAGCAGCCACCACCTTGATGTCCATCAGTTGTTCCAGACTCAGGTCGGTCAGG
>JAOTTZ010000206.1 GCA_029864165.1 Burkholderiaceae bacterium | reverse complement strand
CTGGCGTTCTATGCGCTGGGCAGTAGTGTCGATCTGCACGTTGAGCAGCGCGTCGCTGCCGTCTAGCTCTGTAATGCTGGCAATGGCCTCGCCAGTGTTGGCGTCTAGCAGAGCGACTTCGAAGGCATCGGCCGGGCCACGGGCATTGTTGTGCAGGTCTGCTTGTTCGACGGTGAAGCTCAGTACTTTGTCACCAGAGTTGACCATGAAGCTTTGGGCAAGATGGGTTTGGCTCGTGGCGGATTCGCTCAGGGTGACGGCCTGGCCATTGACGGTGATGTCGCCTTCGGCGACCCAGCTGTCGGTGCCATCGATGCCGAAGTCGCCGTTTCGCAGAACGCTGTTGACTGTGGGCGGCACCCAGCTTTGACTGACGGACAACGTTGTACTACTGTTCGCTGTGGGCGCCGGGCCTGTTGTTGGCGCCAACACGTTCAGATAAAACGCATCCACGTCGTTGGGTAGTCGGCGCTCGCCCGGATCGAGCACGCGGGTCATCACGTCATCGGCTTGACGGTTCTCTACGCCAAGCACATGACCAAGCTCGTGGATCAGCACAGTGAGCAAGTCCAACTTGTCAGCCGCCAAGCTGCCAGCCGGCGCGTCAAGGCCCAAGGCAGTGCTGCTTGACTCGAATTCTTCATTTGTCAACGGAGTGGGATCCACGAACCAGCCCCACCCGGCACCATCTATGGATAAAGTGACTTGCAGCCCCTGCGTCAACGCCGCGGCACCTGTTGCAAGCGTACCTATCCCTATACGGGCGTTGTCGACCGCACTGGCGCTTGCGCCGGCATCGAGCCAGTACTGCTTGGCAACCGGCAAGACAGACAGCAAGTCCGCGAGCGTCAATTCAGCGACAGCAAGAGCGCTCCCAGAAGCGGCAACGTCCTGGTGCAAGGCATCGTCGATACTCAGAAATTCGTTGGCGACATCCAATGGATTGTTCGCATCGGTTGCCTTGATGTACTGATGGTCCCAGCCGTCGATGCGAGTGACAGTACCGTCTGCGGCCTTTGGAAAGATGGTCAGCGGCTCCATACCTCTTGTGTAGCCATTGGCATACGCCCCGGAATCCTGGCCGCGAACCCTAAACATGATCTTTTCGCTGACATCCTTTGTGAACCAGGCCTGGCTTGCTACGTCGCGCTCAAAAAACGTCAAGTAGGCCTGCAGGCCAACGGAGTCTTCAAACTCAACGATGTGGCTGTAGTCGGGGCCGTTGTCTGTGAGGGCTTTGGCCAGTCTTTGGAAGGAATTCAGAGCTTGGGTTCTCTCCTGTGACATGAAGCCATCAATGTTCCGCCAGATTTCGCCTGCTTTGGCATCGATGAAGGTGTTGGTGATAGACCCGTCAGCAAGCACGGCGCGCCCGTCTCCAAGTCTGATGTAATTGAAACGCTTCGTGCTACTAGGAATGTCATTGTCAAAGCGTAGAGACCAAGGCGTCGGAATACCGCTCTTATCCTTGAGCGCCCCCTGAGTTGCTGTCTCAAACGCTTGGGTTGCTGGGGAGGCGCCCGCCGCCCCTCCAGAAACTTCCCTGACCAAAATAACGCCTCGGTCGCTCCCTGGCAGGGTCACCAATTCAAGGACTCTATCGTCATAAACGCGCAACTTGGGCGATGGCTTCAAGCCAACGCCTGCCTCGACGAATGACACGCCCAGATCACCGCAGTTGGTGTTGTGCACCCATACACCCAGCTCACCGACATAGTAGGTGTGCGTGTCCTCGACCTCCAGGTTGTAAACACGACGCTTGAAGTATCCCTCTTCGCCGAGGCGCCAGTACTTGTTGTTGTACGAGTAGTATCCGGGAAGGCCATACCCGAGGCCATTCTCGAGAAAATCTTCGCGAAAATAGACATCGTCACCGGAATAGTCATTTGCCTTGGAGCCTGCAATCCCTCTGCCCCACGCCACATCCGGTTGATCGGTGCGGTAAAGATCACAAAGGCTTAGCACGGTCGCATTCGACCCATCTTGCAATCTGAGCTTCGTGGACTGCGGCAAGTTGTCGGCGCGTGTCCAGCCTTGCTCTGGCACCCAAAACGGATGATTGGGGGTAACCGCTATGGTCTCTACGCGCCCCCCCTCAGGCAAGTTCGGATCGACGATGTAGAACGACAGCAATATGATGACCTTGTCGTCGAATTCAAAGGTGCGCAGCACGCGCTTATAGGTGAGCTCTCCTTGTTGCTCGGGCTGCGACAAGACCCAATCGCCGACCTTGATTTGCTCGATGGGCACCAGCCCTTCTTTGGTATGGACGAGCGTTCCGCCAACGAAACAACCGATGGTCGAAGACACTGATTGCAGTGCGGCGGTATCGGCAACCGACGCGTCGATGATCCGCTGGTACAAAGCATCCCCCGCGTACTCGGCGTTGTTGCGCTTGAGCATTTCGCCGTAGCTGAACGCCGGCCGAGTCAGGCTGAGCTGGGCAGCAGCGCTGGAGTTTTGCATCGCATTGCGCGACGCGGTGGTCAGCGCGTTTTTGATCTCCACGGCCTGCCAGGCTTGCTCGCGCAGGCTGGCGTTTTTGTTGATCATTTGCGGAATCAAGACGCCCTGAGCTTCTAGCCACTGCACCGCCTCTTGCGTGCTGATCGAACCCTTGGGCGGCAGCTGGATCTGCACGCCTGAGGGCGACGTGAGCACACCGCCTGAGTGGGTCAAGTGCGCCCCGCCGCCGGTACTGTCGGCCAACGTACCCTGCAACCCATTGGTCTTGCCCGATGGGGTGGTCGCCACAAGCTTGAACGGGAGAGGGTTTGTTGTTGTCGGGCTGTTCCACATCACCTTGTAGTTCACCCGCGGAAGTCGCCCTAAAACGCCGCCCACAAACCCCAAGCCCGACTCTATTGCGGTGCCCACCGCAATCTCTTGGATCGTCGAGTTCAGCAGCGCAGGGGTAATGCCTGGGCTTCCCGCCTGACCGTCGGTCGCGTAGTAGGTGCCGATTTCTCCGGCCTTTTGGGTGATGGCAAACGTCACCTCGCCGGCCGCGCCGCTGGCAATTCCACCCCACACGCCGCTTGCGACATTAGACACGGCAGAACCGGCTCGCGCAGACAGCGCGATGCTTGCCACGCTGGTGACCGCATCGGACAGCGAGGCCGTCAGGTAGTGGCTGTCGCTGAGCTGTCCGTCTTCAACCGCTTGCACACGCTCGCCCTGTCTTCCAACAAACCCTGCGGTGAAGAAGTTCCAGCCGTTGTAGAGCACCACTTTGCCAAAATACTTGGCTGCGGACAAGGCATCCGTCTTGCCGGCTTGGATATCCGCCTCGACCTGCTGGTCGGTAATCCCTAAGAGTCGTGTAAAGACAGTGTCTTCGACGGTGGGCGATGATGACTCGGGCTGCGTCGTAAGAGGTGGGTATCCAACAAGATCAACAGCGCCAAGCACCGGGAAACGGCCGGGCGGTGCGTAGGCACCGATGCCATAGGTCCAGCCGAACTCGTTGTTCTCCGTGGCGCCGTCATATCTGAGCGGTGGATTGATCTGTATCGCCTGCCCATTGGGCCTATCGATCGGCGTAGAGGTTTTTTGCCCGCCGCTTTCGGCCCGCAGCGCCAACTCAATTAAGGCGTTCGCATTCCAGACAAAAAGCGACTTGTGCATGCGACTCGTGCCGGAAATCACGTCCTCGAGAAACACGTCAGCATACAGCTTTGCGTCGGCCCCTAGTGTGAGATGTTCCACTGCGCCGCCGACGATAGGCGTCGTAGCGCCGAGGAACTTGGGCGCACCATGCTCGCCAAAGGGATCTTCAATGACACCAATCTTGCCGCCGATTTGCTTGCCAAAGCCGAAGTTTGAATCGGGGTTGAAATGCACGTCGTTGAACAAAAAGTTGTAGTCAGCTACCAACGCGTACTGGGTGCCGCGATATTCCACAATCACGGTGTCCGCAGCGCGTTGGATGTTTTGCTGGAATTTTCTTTGCACCCAAGCCGAATCTGAGTTGCGCGGCGTCAGTGCAGGCGTGGTGGTCGCGACCTCCCCGGTCAGGTTTCCTTTGCCATCCAGCTTGGCTCTAAACCCGATGAGCCCAGCGCTATGGTCCTTGGCGCTGGACAGCAAGAATTCGCCCTCGTTGAGGCCAGCGCTGATGTATTGAGGCACACTGCCGCGCCCTGTCACGGGAAAGTTGCCCGCCTCCAGCGCAACAAGCGCAGACGAGGGTACGGCCCCGTCGCGCTCGATCTTGCCAAGGTCTAGGATGTAGATGTTGCCCGACTGTTTTGAGCCCGAGAGCTGGGTCACCGAGTTGCGCTGGGTGGGCGCTGTCAGCGCCAAATAGCTTCCGTTGCTCACGGCCATGTCCTGGAACCCGTACGGGGCATTGGCTTGGAAGCGCACTGACTGCTGCTCGAGCAGGAAGTTTTGGTCCATCGGGTTGACGTTGATGCGCATGAGGCGGCCAGCCGTCGGACCATAGGAGCTGCCCTCTGTGACGTAGAGCCAG
>JAOTTZ010000005.1 GCA_029864165.1 Burkholderiaceae bacterium | reverse complement strand
CGGCAAAAAGGGCAGCTTCATCCAGGGCATGCGTGTCACCGACGAAGAGACGATGGAAGTCGTCGAGTGGGTGCTCGCGGGCCAAGTGCAGCAAGACGTCGTCGGATTGATCAATGTGGCCGGCGGCAAGGCGGTGGGCCTGACGGGTCGCGACGGTGGGCTGATCCGCGCCAAGAAGCTCCAACTGCGAGACCTGGACGATCCGCAGAAGGTGCACGACTTGGGCGCCGTGGGAGAAATTCAATCGATAGACCCTAGCGTCGTCATGGCGCTGCAAGAAGATCAGTTCATCCCGGTGATTTCACCGCTGGGGTTTGGTGCCGACAACGAAAACTACAACATCAATGCCGACGTGGTGGCGGGCAAACTCGCGGAGGTGCTCAAAGCCGAGAAGCTGATGCTGTTGACCAATACGCCGGGGGTACTCGACAAGAAAGGCAACCTGCTCACCAACCTGAGCGCCCGCGAGATCGACGCGTTGTTCGCCGACGGTACGATTTCGGGCGGCATGCTGCCCAAAATTGCCTCAGCGCTTGAAGCTGCCAAAAGCGGCGTGAACACCGTGCACATCATCGACGGGCGTGTCCCGCATGCCATGCTGCTGGAGATATTGACCGATCAAGCTTATGGCACCATGATCCGCTCGCACTAGAGGAACCTGTTGACACGACGCAAGCCCGATGTGTTGCCGCGGTAAAGCCCGCGAGTAGGCGCACGACGCCGCGCTCCGGCAGCGGCGGCCACTTCAGCTGCACCGCGGGTCGGTGGGCAGTGCGACGCCACAGGACTCAAGCGCACGCACCAAGTCGCCGCGCGTTACCGGCTCAATGAGGAAGGCGTCGCACCCGGCGAGTTTGGCCTGCACGCGCGCAGTCGCGGTGGCTTGGCCCGAGACCAGCACGACGACCGGGGCGTCGCCGACGACTCCGAGTTGCTTCTGTTTGATTCGCAGGCACAGGTCCAAACCATCGGTATCGTCGGAGTCGGCCAGCACAAGATCGATACACACGGCCGCCAGCGGTATGGCTCGCATGACGGCAATGGCGCGCTCGCTGGTACTGGCGTGATGAACGCGAAACCCGAACACCTCGAGCAAGGCACACAGCTGGCTCGGCGTGGGGTCGACTTCCAGTACCAACGTATCGAAAATGACCGGACGCGCCGCTCCTGAGCGCTCCGACTGTGCCAGCTGGGCCCGACGCACGGCGCGCCTAACCGCTGCCTTGGTGGCGGCGCGCTTGGATTCTCGGTCGGTGCTAGGCTTGGCAGTGGCAATAGGGCTGTTGGCGGGGGCGGCATCGCCGAGCGCAGCCACAGGCGCTGGGCGCTCAGTGAGATTTTCATCAATCCACGCAGCCTCAGCCCTGTTGGTACTGCCGTCTTGCGTTGGTGAAAAATCGGAGGTGGCCGGTTCGTCGGGCGCAGTCTCTGGCACAGGCTCAGCCGTGAGTTCGCGCCGGAAAGTCAGCGGCGTGGCGTCTTCTTCGTCTTTTTCCTCATTCGCGTTGTCGGCATCGAGCGACTGCGTGGCCGCGTCGCTCGCCTCGATCACCGGTGCGCTGTGTGGTGTTGCCTCAGCCGTGGTGTTTGGCAGCGGAGTGTCCGCGCCGTCGGTGCTCTCTGGCAGGGCGGTGTCCACGCTCGCTGGCACGGCTGCGCGCTGCCGCGTGATCAAGTCGTCAAGCGCGCGCAGGATGCTTTGCGGGTTGATAGGGCGTGCGACATACGCGGCAGCACCTGGCGGCGATTTGCTGCCTACAAACAGCGTGTCGCTCAGTCTTCCGGAGGACGCGACTTGGCCGTTGACGAGCTCCTTGTCGGCGTCGGCGACTATGAAGTCGCTGTCTGCGACCGTGTCCGCCAGTTCATACCATCGCTCGCCCGAGTCGGCAAGATTGATACTAAAAGACAGCGCATCGCACTCGAACCGGCCGAAGCCCAGCAATGCGACGCGGTAGCGTTCAGCCATGCGGTGCCTTCTAAGTGCGGGTCCGTGAACAAGACCGTCTCGCGCCAGGGTGCACGCTGCGCTGCGGCTTGTCTTTAGCGTTTATCGCCTGATGGTCGCAATTTAGGACGAGATTATTCACAGTTCTAAGTCCTCTGTCTGACAAGCTGCCCGAGTCGTTTGGTAAGGCTCGCGCTTACTACTACTGCGCCGCGCCGCAGTCAGAACCGTCGGTCCAAGGTCATGCGGTCGTTCTCTCGCTTCATCTGAAAGCGCGACAAAAAGCTGTTGCCCAGCAGCACGTTCTCCATTTGTGCTGGCAAAACCGCCGCCTCGACGTTGTAAACCTCCACCTCACCCAAGCGCACCATGGCCAGCGCGATGTAGTGCACAGGTACTTGGCCGTTCGCAGTGTTCATTAGGCCGCGCGGACCCTTTTTGTAGTCAAGACCAATACGCTCGGCCTCAGCCTGGCTCAGCGCGACGCTGGTAGCTCCGGTGTCAACCATGAATTGGACTGCCCGCCCGTTGATCGAGCCGCTGCTGACAAAGTGCCCACCGGAGCTGGCTGTCAACACGATCTGGCGGGCGCCAGCGCCTTGCATCAATCCACTCACGCTGACCGGCGCGTCCCCGATCTGCAAAGTCTGGCGCTTACCGTCGATTTCAACTTCCGCCCGACTGCCCGCGACGCTGATCACCTTTACCCCATCGACCGTGTTACCGGCAGCAACGGCGCGCGGTGCGCCGCCGTCGATGATGAGCAGCGCCTTGTTGCCCATGCTGCCACTCATCGAAACGCTTTGTGCCGCAACACTGCCTGCGAACAGCAGCGCGGTAGTGGTGTAAAGGGCGCGCATGCTCAATCCCGAAAGTTATTGAAAGACAACGGTACTTCGGCCAGTTCCTTGCGCAAGAGCGCAATGGCAGCTTGCAAGTCATCGCGCTTGGCGCCGCTGACGCGCACGCTGTCACCTTGAATGGTCGACTGAACCTTCATTTTGCTTTGCTTGATCAGCGTTTGCATCTTCTTGGCGATATCGCTTTCGACGCCGCTCTTGACCCGCAGTACCTGCTTGACCTTATCGCCACCGATTCTTTCCACCTTTGCGCTAGTATCAATGTAGCGCACATCGACGCTGCGCTTGGCCAATTTAGCGCGCAGAATATCCGTAATTTGCGCAATCTGGAAATCGCTGTCGGCGTAGAGAGTGATTTCATACTCCTTGTGCTCGATGCGCGCCGAAGTGCCTTTAAAGTCGAAACGCGTGCCGATTTCCCTGCTGCTTTGCTCAATGGCATTGCGAAGCTCCACCAAGTTAGGGTCAATGACGGCGTCGAAGCTGGGCACGGTGTCTGCAGTGTACGTCTGAGGCGCTGAACGCGGGTGCTGGGTGATTCTTATCGGTGAAAATTCTGCCATGCAAATCGAGGCTGCGGTTAGCCTGCAACCCTACAACACCTTTGCGCTGCCCGCCGTTGCGCGCACGCTGATCCGCATTACTGGCGAAGCCGATGTGCGTGCGGTGGTAAACCACCCCAAATTTGGCACGGCAAGCAAGTTCATCCTTGGCGGCGGCAGCAATATTGTCCTCACGCGCGACGTGCAGCCGTTGGTACTCAAGGTCGAACTCAAGGGCCGCCGCTTGGTCGAGGAGCAGCCCCGCGCCTACATTGTTGAGGCCGGCGCCGGTGAACCTTGGCCCGAATTCGTTGCCTGGACATTAGCACAGGGCTGGCCAGGGCTCGAGAACCTGGCGCTGATCCCCGGCACCGTCGGCGCCGCGCCGGTGCAAAACATCGGCGCCTATGGCGTGGAACTGCAAGACCGCTTCGAATCGCTCGATGCGGTGGATCTGATGACCGGCCGCACCGTCACCTTGACGGCGGCGATGTGCCGTTTCGGTTATCGCAACAGCGTGTTCAAGGGTGCACTGGCGGGGAAAAGCGTGATCGTTCGAGTCCGTTTCCGCCTGCCTCGTCCGTGGCGCTCCGTGCTGGGTTACGTGGAACTCGAGCGCCGCGTGGCGCAGACCGGCATTGCTGCGCCCAGCGCGCAGCAGGTGTTCGACTGGGTTTGCGCCATCCGTCGTGCCAAGCTGCCTGACCCAGCGCGGGTGGCCAACGTCGGTAGCTTCTTCAAGAACCCGGTCGTGAGTCAACACCAATGCAACGATATTATTGGCCGCGATCCTGAAATCGTGCACTACCCCTTGCCCGACGGTACGGTCAAACTCGCGGCCGGCTGGCTGATCGCCGCGTGTGGCTGGAAGGGCAAAAGCATAGGCCGCGCCAGCGTATACGACAAACACGCGTTGGTACTCGTCAATCAAGGCGGCGCGAGCGGGGCCGAAGTGGTGACGCTGGCGCGCGCTATTCAGGAAAGTGTCTACGGGCGATTTGGCATCCGGCTCGAACCCGAGCCGGTAGTGCTTTGAAATGCGCCGCGACCCCGCCCGCGCTTTAGCCCTCGTCACGGCATGAATTGGTCCGACTGGCTGATCCTGGGCACCCTGGCAGTCAACGCGGGGCTGTTGTTGTGGCTGCTGGCGCGCCAGCGCCCCTCGGATGCCCTGGGCGAGGCTGTGCAGCGCGTGGTATCGACCAGCAGCGAGCGCTTGGAGCGCGAACTGCGCGACGAAGTCGCGCGCAGTGGCAGCGGCACACGCCAAGAAATTGGCCAAGTCTTGGCTGTTTTTCAGCAGACCCTGCTGGCGCAGGCGGGTGACCTGGCGCGCACGCAAAACGAGCAGTTGCGCTTGCTGTCCGAAGCCAATGAGCGGCGGCTGCTGGAAGTACGCAACACGGTTGAGCAGCGGCTGAGCGCGTTACAGGCCGACAACGAGAAAAAGCTCGACCAGATGCGCGCGACCGTGGACGAGAAACTGCACGCCACGCTGGAGGCTCGCCTCGGCGAGAGCTTCAAACAGGTGGCCGACAGGTTGGAGCAAGTGCACAAGGGTCTGGGCGAGATGCAGCTGCTGGCCAAGGACGTGGGCTCGCTCAACCGCGTGTTGACCAACGTGAAGACGCGTGGCGTTTTTGGCGAAGTGCAGTTGGCGGGCCTTTTGGAGCAAGTGTTCACTCCTGAGCAATACGCTGCCAACGTTGAGACAGTGCCGGGCAGCGGCGCACGGGTGGAATATGCCATACGCCTGCCCGGCCGGCGCGCCGACGGTGCGCCGCTGTGGTTGCCCATCGACGCCAAATTCCCGCGCGAAGACTACGAGCGGTTGCTGGACGCGCAGGAGCGCGCCGACCGGGAGGCTGTTGAGGCCTCGGGCAAGGCGATCGAGACCCGCCTGCGCATTGAGGCGCGCGCCATCCGCGAGAAGTACGTTGCGCCGCCGCACACGACGGACTTTGGCATCCTGTTCGTTCCCACCGAGGGGCTGTACGCTGAAGCCTTGCGCCGGCCCGGTCTGGTGGAAGCTATGCAGCGCGAGCACAAGGTGATGTTGACGGGCCCCACCACCCTGCTGGCGACGCTGAACAGCCTGCAAATGGGCTTTCGCACCTTGGCGCTGGAGCAGCGTTCCTCCGAAGTGTGGGAAGTGCTGGGCGCCGTGAAGACCGAGTTCGGTAAGTTTGGTGACGTGCTGGCGAAAACCAAGAAGAAGCTCAGGGAAGCCTCGGACACCATAGACGAAGCGCAGACGCGCACCAATGTCATGACGCGGACGTTGAAGAACGTCGAGGCCTTGCCGCCAGCGCAAGCCGGCGAGTTGCTGCCGGGTGCCGACGAGGCTGCGGCTGAATAGTTTGTCCAGCTTGGTGTGGACACTCCCCGCGGTTGAATAGCCCAGCCCGCCTTCGCGGCCGCCACGGCTGAGCCACCGCGCACCACCGCGATGGCTACAACACATCCGAGGCGTAATCGGCCAAGCGCGAACGTTCGCCGCGCGCCAGCATCACGTGCCCGCCGTGCGGCCAACCTTTGAAGCGGTCGACGGCAAAAGTCAGTCCGGAGCTGCCCTCGGTCAAATAAGGCGTGTCGATCTGCGCCAGATTACCCAGGCAAACAATCTTGGTGCCCGGCCCAGCGCGGGTGAAAAGCGTTTTGATTTGTTTGGGCGTGAGATTTTGCGCTTCGTCGATGAGAACGAACTTGTTGAGAAAAGTGCGGCCGCGCATGAACGCCATGCTTTTGATCTTGATCTTGCTGCGCACCAGCTCGTTGGTGGCGGCTCGCCCCCATTCACCGGCACTACTATCGCCTTTGGCCAACACTTCCAGGTTGTCATCGAGCGCGCCCATCCAAGGGCTCATCTTCTCTTCTTCGTTGCCGGGCAGGTAGCCGATGTCCTCACCGACCGGCACCGTCACGCGGGTGACCATGATCTCAGTGTAGCGGCGGTCATCCATCACCTGCGCAAGACCGGCGGCCAGCGTCAACAACGTCTTGCCAGTGCCCGCGGTTCCTGTGAGGATGACAAGGTCGCACTCGGGGTCCATCAACAGGTTGAGCGCAAAGTTTTGCTCGCGGTTGCGGGCCGTCACGCCCCACACCGCGTTCCTCGTGTTGGTGTACTCCTTGAGCGTGCGCAGCACAGCCGTCTTGCCCGTGATTTCAATCACTCTGGCATACAGCGGCGCAGCACCCGGTGACTCCAGGTACACGAACTGGTTGACCAACAGCCCAGGCACCAGCGGACCACCGATGCGGTAATACGTCAAGCCACCCTGGTTCCAACTTTCCATGGACTTGCCATGGCGACTCCAAAAATCGTCCGCAAGCCGGAGCACCCCGGTGTAGAGCAGATCGCCGTCGTCTAGCGTCTTGTCGTTAAAGTAGTCTTCGGTTTGCAGGCCCAGGGCGCGCGCCTTGATGCGCATGTTGATGTCTTTGGACACCAGCACCACATTGCGCCCGGCATGCTGCTCGCGCAATGCGTGCACCACGCCGAGGATTTGGTTGTCTGTCTTGCCCGCAGGCAGCGCGCTGTGCAACGTTGCAATCAGCGGCGTGGTCTGAAAAAACAGCTTGCCGCCGGCTTCGCGGTGCCCTGTTCGCGCCAGCGGCAGGCCCTCGGCAATTTCGACCGCGCCCGCACGCGGCAAGGACGCGGCCAGCGCATCCA
Organism: Burkholderiaceae bacterium; assembly: GCA_029864165.1. GTDB lineage: Bacteria > Pseudomonadota > Gammaproteobacteria > Burkholderiales > Burkholderiaceae_C > CAIKUF01. The sequence goes on along the minus strand of JAOTTZ010000005.1, from coordinate 11,120 downwards.
GGTCACGGCTGACCTGGCGCGCGTTGCGCGCCACTTCGCTCGTGCCTTTCTTGTGGTCGTCAAGCTCCTCGAGCGTGACCATCGGCAGATAAACGTCGTGTTCCTCAAAGCTGAACAAAGACATCGGATCGTGCATCAGCACGTTGGTGTCCAGAACGAACAGCTTGCTCGAACCGTCGCTGTGCGACTCTTTGGGCTTGGGCCCAGCGGCCGACCTGGGCGCGTATGAGGTATCCGACGCTGTCGCAGCCACGACTGGATCAGCACGCACACCGCGCGCGTCATACAGATCGACCAATGGTAATACACGCTGCTCGCTGGCGGTGATAGACGGCGGCCGCTTGGCGGGCTTGATGGCGGCCTGGGCCGCAATGTCGGCCGGGCGGAGGATCGAGGCGCGCTTGAGGGGTGGTTTGGGCAAGGGCATGCCAGGTTTACCGGGCCGCAAGATAATCCGTGCGGCGCTCAGGTGTACAGGACCAACCGCGCACGCGTTCTCAACCCGCCTTTTTGATCGCCTTGACCTGCTTTAGCACTTCGTCGACATGGCCGGTCACCTTGACGCCGCGCCATTGCGCCCGCAAAACACCCGCACCATCTATCACGAAAGTGCTGCGCTCGATACCCTTGACCTTCTTGCCGTACATGATCTTGTTTTTGACCACACCGAACATGTGGCACAGCTTTTCTTCGGTGTCGGCGATCAGCTCGAACGGCAACTCGAGGCTCTCCTGGAACTTGTCGTGCGACAACATGTTGTCGCGCGACACGCCGAACACTACCGCCCCATTCTTCAGAAAGTCTTTGTGTTGGTCGCGGAACTGCGTTGCCTCCGTGGTACAACCGGGTGTATTGTCTTTGGGGTAAAAAAACAGTACGACTGTCTTTCCAAGGTAGGACTGTGGCGTGAACTTCACGCCACGCGTTGCGAGCGCTTCAAATTCCGGAAGGGGTTTGTTGAGGGCTGGCGTCATGAATTATTCTAGGGGCCTGAGTCTCTCTGAACGCAGCCGCAAATTATACGATGGCCACTCGTTGGCCTTACGGACCGGTTGTGGGCTGTGTCGCGGGCGGCGGCGATTCGTCCAGCAGCAATGCGGCAACCACTTGCCGGCCCTCGCTGGCCAGGACGTTGTAAGTGCGGCAGGCGGCAGCGGTGTCCATGGTTTCCAGTCCGATACGCCGCTCGATCAATGCGCGCAGCAAGCTGGGTGCGACAAAGCGCAAGCGCCGGCCACTGCCAAAAATCACCAGCTCGGGTGTGAGCGCGAGCAGCTGCTCGAAGTGTTGCGGCGTGAGCTCAGAGAAATCCGCACACGGCCACGCCTGTACCTCGCCTCGCCAGGGCAACAGCAAGCTATGCGTATAGAACTGGGCGTTGACACGCACCGAGCCCGGGACAAAAGCCGTGACGGCGTTGACGCCTTCTATGCGGTCCGGTTGGAGCTTCAAGTAGCGAATATAGCGCTTGGATTAGGAAGCAACGGTTAAATTATAGGTTTAGCGCTGCATCCGTCGCCGTTGCGCAGCCCCTGGGAGACCGTCCTTGAAGCCCATCGTCAAATCAGTCAAGCTCGCCAACGTGTGCTACGACATCCGTGGACCGGTGTTGGAGAAGGCCCGTCAGATGGAGGAAGAGGGCCACAAGATCATCAAGCTCAACATCGGCAACCTGGCAGTGTTTGGGCTTGAGCCGCCCGATGAAATCGTGCAAGACATGATCCGCAACCTGCCGCATGCGGCGGGCTACACCGACAGCAAAGGCTTGTTCGCGCCGCGCAAGGCCATCGTTCAATACACGCAGGAGCAGCGCGTCCAAGGCGTGACGGTAGACGACGTATACCTGGGCAACGGTGCCTCCGAGTTGATCGTCTTGAGCATGAACGCGCTGCTCAACGACGGCGACGAAGTGCTGGTGCCTGCGCCCGACTACCCGCTGTGGACGGCTTCGGTCGCGCTTTCGGGCGGCACGCCGGTGCACTACCTCTGCGACGAGCAGGCCGACTGGTTCCCCGACATTGCCGACATTGCGGCCAAGATCACGCCCGCCACCCGTGCCATCGTTGTCATCAACCCCAACAACCCGACCGGGGCGCTGTACTCGCAAGCGCTGCTGCTAGAGATCATCGAACTGGCGCGCCAGCACAGCCTGATCGTCTTTGCCGACGAGATCTACGACAAGACGCTCTACGACGGCAACAAGCACACCAGCCTGGCTTCGCTGGCCGATGATGTGCTGTTCGTCACCCTCAACGGCCTGTCGAAGAACTACCGCTCGTGCGGCTACCGCGCCGGCTGGATGGTCGTCTCGGGCGCAAAGAGCGCCGCCAAGGACTACATCGAAGGGCTGAACATGCTGGCTTCCATGCGGTTGTGCTCCAACACGCCGGGGCAGCTTGCGATCCAGACCGCCCTCGGGGGCTACCAAAGCATCAACGACTTGGTGGCGCCCACCGGCCGGCTTTGCCGGCAACGCGACCTCGCCTACGACATGTTGACGCAGATTCCCGGCGTGAGTGTTGTCAAACCCAAGGCTGCGCTGTACATGTTCCCGCGGCTTGACGCCAAGATATACCCGGTCGACGACGACCAGCATCTGGCCTACGAGCTGCTGGCCCAAGAAAAAGTGCTGATCGTGCAAGGCACCGGCTTCAACTGGGTGCAACCCGATCACTTCCGCATTGTGTTTCTTCCCAATGCCGACGACTTGAGCGAGGCCCTAACGCGCGTCGCGCGCTTCCTCGATCAATATCGCAAACGCCATGCCCAATAGAGTGAAGGATTCACGCGCAATGAAACCCATCCAGGCCGGCTTGCTCGGCATCGGTACCGTCGGCACCGGCACCTTCAACGTGCTGCGCCGCAACCAGGAGGAAATACGCCGCCGCGCCGGGCGCGGTATCGAGATCACGATGGTGGCCGATCTCGACACTGCGCGCGCTCAAGCGGTGACCGCGGCTGCAGGCGCAAAGGGCGTGAAAATCGTCGGCGACGCGCGCGAGGTGATTGCCAACCCAGAGATCGACATCGTCATCGAGTTGATAGGGGGCTACGGTATCGCGCGCACCCTCGTGATGCAAGCTCTTGCCACGGGCAAGCATGTGGTCACGGCCAACAAAGCCTTGTTGGCGGTGCACGGCACGGAGATATTCGCGGCGGCACGCGACAAGGGCGTGATGGTCGCGTTCGAGGCGGCGGTGGCTGGCGGCATTCCTATCATCAAAGCGCTGCGCGAAGGGCTCACCGCCAACCGCATCGAGTGGATTGCCGGAATCATCAACGGCACGACGAATTTCATCCTCTCGGAGATGCGCGCCAAGGGGCTGGACTTCGACGTCGCGTTGAAGGAAGCGCAGCGCCTGGGTTACGCCGAGGCCGACCCGAGCTTCGATATCGAAGGCGTTGACGCCGCGCACAAGGCCACCATCATGAGTGCCATAGCGTTTGGCATCCCGGTGCAGTTCGACAAGGTCTACGTCGAGGGTATTTCCCGGCTGCAGGCGGCCGATATCGCCTACGCTGAACAACTCGGCTACCGCATCAAGCTGCTCGGCATCACCAAGCGCGCCGAACACGGCATCGAGTTGCGCGTGCACCCTACGCTGGTCGCGAGCAAGCGACTGATTGCCAACGTCGAAGGCGCAATGAACGCGGTGGTGGTGCACGGCGACGCTGTCGGCACGACGCTTTACTATGGCAAGGGTGCCGGCGCTGAACCCACGGCATCGGCGGTCGTGGCCGACTTGGTCGATATCACGCGATTGCACACGGCCGACCCCGAACACCGCGTACCGCACCTGGCCTTCCAGCCCGACGCCATGGCCAGCATACCCATCCTGCCCATCGAGAAAGTGACCACCGCGTTCTACCTCCGACTGGTGGTATCTGACCAGACGGGCGTGCTCGCACGCATCACCGGCATCCTGGCCGAGCACGACATCTCCATCGACGCTTTGCTCCAACGTGCGTCGGCGGGCGACGTGACGCAGACCGACGTCATCATTCTCACCCACGACACCGTGGAAGAGCGCATGAACACAAGCGTTTTGAGAATGCAGGCGTTAACAACCGTGTTGGCGCCCATCGTTCGCATCCGCAAAGAAGACTTGAGTTAAGCCCCCGCCCAAAGGACCTGGCACTTGCAATACTTGAGCACGCGCGGTGACGCCACGCCGAGGCGCTTTTCCGAAATTCTCCTTGAAGGCCTGGCCCCCGACGGTGGCCTGTACCTTCCAGCACACTATCCGCGCGTAGGCACCGCGGCGCTGGCAAGGTGGCGCGGCCTGAGCTATGCCGAGCTTGCCTTCGAAGTCCTTTCGCTCTACATCGACGACATCGCTCCCGCGGAGCTGAGAGCGCTCGTTGCCAAGACCTACAACGCGCACATCTTCGGCACGTTGGAGATCACGCCGCTCAAAGCCTTGGGCACGGGGCTGTCGCTACTCGGGCTGTCCAACGGCCCCACGCTAGCCTTTAAAGACGTCGCGATGCAGTTGCTCGGCAACTTGTTCGAGTACGAACTCAAGCGCCGGGGCGAACAGATGAACATCCTGGGCGCGACCTCCGGCGACACGGGCAGCGCCGCCGAATACGCCATGCGCGGTAAGCAGGGCGTGCGCGTGTTCATGCTCTCGCCCAAGGGCCGCATGAGCCCTTTCCAGCAAGCGCAGATGTTCAGCTTGCAAGACGCCAATATCCACAACATCGCCGTCGAGGGCGTGTTCGACGACTGCCAAGACATCGTCAAGGCGGTTTCCAACGATCTCGATTTCAAGCGCCGTCACAAGATAGGCACTGTCAATTCGATCAATTGGGCGCGCTTGTTGGCGCAAGTCGTGTATTACTTCAGCGGCTACTTTCAGGCGACGGCGTCGAACGACCAGTGGGTAAGCTTTGCCGTACCCTCGGGCAACTTCGGCAATATCTGCGCCGGTCACGTGGCGCGTTGCATGGGCCTGCCGATCCGTCAACTGGTGCTGGCCACGAACGAAAACGACGTCCTCGACGAGTTCTTTCGTACCGGCACCTACCGCGTGCGGAAAAGTGCCGAGACGTACGAAACATCGAGTCCGTCGATGGATATCTCCAAAGCCTCGAACTTCGAGCGCTTTGTTTTTGACTTGCTGGGACGCGACAGCGCGCGCGTGCGCGAGTTGTTTGCCCAGTCGCTCGAGCGCGAAGGCACGTTCACCTTGGACGCTACGGCGCGCGCGCAATTGCCCAGCTTCGGATTCGTGTCGGGCAGCAGCACCCACGCCGACCGGTTGGCGACGATTTCTGACGTGTACCGGCAGCACGGCGTGATGGTCGACCCCCATACCGCCGACGGCCTGAAGGTGGCGCGCGAGTACCTGGCGCCGGATGTGCCCATGATCGTGCTGGAGACAGCGCAGCCGGTCAAATTTGCCGACACCATCCACGAGGCTTTGGGGCGGGCACCAACACGTCCAGCAGCACTTGAGGGCATCGAGCGCTTGCCCAGGCGCTTTGCCGTGATGCCTGCCGACGTGAATTCGGTCAAGCAATACATCGCCGAGCATGCGCTCTAGGAGCCTGTCATGACGCACTACGCTGGCTGGCTGCAAGCCCTCGCGGTAGCGCTAGGTTCGGGCCTGGGTGGCTTGGCGCGCTGGGGCGTAGCGTGGTGGATCAACCCCTTGTGGGCGGGGTTCCCGTTGGGCACATTGGCGGTCAACTGTTTGGGGGGGCTGTTCATTGGGGCCGCGCTGGTGGGGTTTGGCCGCGTGCCGAACGAACTGCTGCGTTTGCTTTTGGTCACCGGACTGCTCGGCGGCCTGACAACTTTCTCCGCCTACTCGGCCGAATCGCTACAGTTGCTGCAGCGTGGCGCGTTGGGACTGGCCATGCTGCACACGCTCGCCAATGTGCTGGGCGCGCTTGGCTGCGCTGCGCTCGGCGTACAACTGGCGCGGGCTTGCCTGGGCTGAGGCTGCGCTTGGTCATTCGATGACGACCCAAGCGCTGACACCCCCTTTTGCCCCGGCCTGGTGGCGGCTTACCGCGCGCCAGTTCGCGCGCGACTTGCGCGCTGGCGAACTGCGCTTGCTGATGCTGGCGGTTACCTTGGCAGTCGCTGCACTCACGGCGGTGGGATTTTTCACCGACCGGCTCAACAACGGACTGTCGCGTGACGCGTTGCAGTTGCTGGGCGGCGATATCGTCATCCGCAGCGACAAGCCGGCGCCGCTTGCGTTTACCCAACGCGCCGAGTCGCTCGGGCTGCGGTGGGCCACAAGCACCAGTTTCCCCAGCATGGCGCGCGCCACAGCCGAGCGCGGCGCGGCCTCCAAGCTGGTGGCTGTCAAGAGCGTGACCGTGGACTACCCGCTGTACGGCCGCTTGCAGCTCAAGGCCAACACAGATGCGCCGGTACGGAATGTCGTAGCGTCGCCCGCGCCAGGGCAAGTGTGGGTCGACGCCGGGCTGCTGGGCGCCCTGAACCTGCGCATCGGCGACACGCTACTACTCGGAGAAGCGTCACTGCGCGTGACGCAGCTCATCGTCATCGAGCCTGACCGAGGAATGGGTTTCATGAACCTTGCACCGCGTGTCATGCTGAGCCATGCGGACCTGGCCGCGACCGGCCTCATCCAACCGGCCAGCCGCGTGACCTACCGCTTGGCCGTGGCCGCGCCGCCAGGGCGCCCCTTGGCGGTGCGCCAGTTCGTCGATTGGGTGAAAGCGCAGATGAAAGCAAAGTCGCTGCGCGGGGTGCGCGTCGAATCGCTCGAGTCTGGCCGTCCGGAGTTGCGTAGAACGCTGGACCGTGCCGAGCATTTTTTACGTCTGGTCGCCTTGCTGGTGGCGCTGCTGGCCGCGGTGGCCGTGGCCATTGCCTCGCGCGAGTTCGCCAGCCGGCGCCTCGACGACTGCGCCATGCTGCGCGTGCTCGGCCAGCCGCAGCGCGCTATCAGCGCGCAATACTTGGGTGAATTTCTCGTTGTCGGTTTGTTGGCCAGCTTGGCCGGTGTGCTGCTGGGCCTCGCAGTGCACTACGTCTTTGTCTGGTTGTTGGCGGGGTTGGTAGTGACCTCTTTGCCGCCCGCCAGCGCGTGGCCAGTGCTGTTTGGCACCGGGGTCGGTCTGACGCTATTGATTGGCTTTGGCTTGCCGCCGGTGTTGCAGCTGGCCCGCGTGTCGCCGCTGCGAGTGATCAGGCGCGACGTAGGCGCCCTCAAGCCCGCTTCGCTGGCCGTGCTGTCGGCCAGCACGCTGGGCTTTTTCGCTTTGCTGATCGTCGTGGCCAGCGACTTGAAGCTGGGGCTGATTGCCGTCGGCGGTTTTTCAGCCGCCGCGCTGGTGTTTGCGGCCGCTGCCTGGGTAGCCGTGCAAGTGCTGCGCCGAGCGGTGCCGGAATCGCGCGCGCCGCGCTGGATGGTGCTGGCCACACGACAGATCGCGGCCAGACCGACCTACGTCATGTTGCAGGTTGCTGCGCTGGGCTTGGGGCTGCTTGCGCTCACGTTGCTGGTACTGTTGCGCACCGACTTGATTTCCAGTTGGCGTCAGGCCACACCGCCGGACGCGCCCAATCGTTTCGTCATCAACGTACAGCCCGAGCAGAGCGCGGCGTTTCTAGAGCGCTTGCGCGCCAGCGGCATCGATAAATTCGATTGGTATCCGATGATCCGCGGGCGCCTGCTGGCGATCAATGGCGAGGAGGTTTCTCCCACAGGTTTCACCAACGCACGTGCCAAGCGCTTGGTCGAGCGCGAGTTCAATCTGAGCCACACGGCTCAGCAGCCAGAGCACAACGAAATCAGCGCCGGGCGCTGGCAAGCCGACGAACCGGGGGCCCTCAGCGTCGAAGACGGGCTGGCAAAAGACTTGGGTTTGAAGCTTGGCGACTGCCTGAGCTTTGACATTGCAGGCAGCACGGCAGGTGGATGCATCACGAGCCTGCGCAAGGTCGATTGGAGCTCGATGCGCGTCAACTTCTTCGTGCTATTCCCGCGTTCGCAGTGGCATGGCTACCCAGTCAGCTACATCGCGGCGTTTCGTGTACCCGAGGCTGGCGAGTTCGCGACGCGCTTCGACAACGCCCTCAGCCGCGACTTTCCCAACGTCACCAACGTCGATATATCGGCTTCTATCGCGCAGGTGCAGCGTGTGCTGGCGCTGGTGATCGGCGCGGTTGAACTGCTGTTCGGCTTCGCACTGGCCGCTGGGTTGGTGGTGCTGTTCGTTGCACTGACCGCGACCTGCGAGGCGCGCACGCACGAGTATGCCGTCATGCGTGCGCTGGGCGCCAGCAGGACGCTGTTGGCGCGCGTTCAGCGCGCCGAGTTGCTGGCCGTGGGCGCGCTCGCCGGCTTGCTGGCCTCAATAGCCGCGATTGCCGTGGGTTGGGCGCTGGCGCGCTACGTGTTCGAGTTCAACTGGGCACCCGCACTGTGGGTGCCGCTGGCCAGCAGCGCGGTAGGCGCATTGCTGGCACTTTCGGCGGGGTGGTGGAGTTTGCGCGATGTGTTACGCTGCCCTGTGGTGGAGACACTGCGCCGCTAAAGACAACAATAGCCGCAGTAGATCACCAGCCGGTTTCGGACTCAGCCGCAGGCTCGGTCACAAACGCGATGCGGCTCAACCCAGCCTTTTGTACCCGCCCTATCAGCTCGGCTACTGCGCCGTAGGGCGTGCGCTTGTCGGCGCGCAAATACACATCGACATCTGGCGTTTGCTTCGCTGCGGCCTCAAGACGGGCGCTCAAGGCGTCGGCACTCAGTTTTTCTTCGCCTAGGTAGAGATCGCCTGCGCGCGTGACGGCGACAGCCAGAAATATCGGCGCTTCGTTGGGCGCGGCAGCGTCGCTCTTGGGCAGGTCCAACCTCAAGCCGCTGCTCATCAACGGCGCGGCGATCATGAAGATCACCAGCAGCACCAGCATGACATCGATCAGCGGCGTCATGTTGATGTCGCTCATGGGCTTGACCTCCGGCGTACGCTCCAGCCTTCCGAAAGCCATGGTCAGTGCGCCGCTGCGCTTGAGACCACCTCGCGCAGATCGTGGGCAAAGCCTTCGAGTTCGGCCTCCGCTGCGCCAATCATCTTGCCGAAGACGTTGTAGCCCAAAACTGCGGGTATCGCCACCGCCAAGCCAGCGGCGGTCATGACCAGCGCTTCGCCGACCGGCCCGGCGATTTTGTCGATAGCCATCGCCCCGCCAGACGAAATGTCGACCAGCGCATGGTAGATCCCCCAGACGGTGCCGAACAATCCGACGAAAGGTGCTGTGCTACCGATCGAAGCCAGCAGCACCTGCCCGATCTGCAGATGTGCCAATGCAGCATGCAGTGCAACACGCAAGCGGCGTGTGAGCTGTGAAGCAAGGTGGCCGCGGGCTTCCAGCGTATCGCCGACGGCACTGCTGGTTGCTGCGTCCACCAGCGGCAACAGGATATTTTCGCGATCCAACAGCGCAAGCCTTGCGCGACCGGCGTCAAAACCAGGAGCCGTCCAAAAGGCGGGTACGCCGCGCTCGATGTCGGCGCGCGCGCGGCGCAGCAACCAACCCTTCCAGAAAATCATGACCCAGGCGCTGACCGACATCAAGAACAGTAGCAGCGCGACCGCATGCGTGATCGCGTCACCCTGAAGCCAGAAACTTTCAAACCCGGCCATTGCGTTAGGGGTCAAAACAATCGGTCAAGAATTCAGGCTAGGCCGAGCACATCGTTCATGTCGAACAGCCCCTTCGCCTTGTCCGCCAAGAAACGCGTAGCACGCAAGCTGCCTTGTGCATAGATCGCGCGGCTGGTCGCTTTGTGGCTGATCTCTACCCGTTCGCCTGTACCAGCGAAGACGACGGTATGTTCACCGACGATGTCGCCGCCTCGAACGGTGGCAAAGCCTATGCTCGAAGGGTCGCGCTCTCCGCCATCGGGCGACGAGCGGCCCTCTCGAGCGTAGACCGCACACTGCTGCAAGTCGCGGCCCAGCGCCCCCGCCATCACTTCGCCCATCCGCAATGCGGTGCCGCTTGGTGCATCGACCTTATGGCGATGGTGTGCCTCGACGATTTCGATGTCGTAGCCCTGCCCCAACGAACGCGCAGCCATTTCAATGAGCTTCATCACCACGTTCACACCGACGCTCATATTGGGTGCCATCACGATGGCGATGTGGCGGGCATGCTCGGCGATCGCGGCTTTCTCAGCCGGGCTGAAACCGGTGGTGCCGACGACGGCATTGATACCCAATTCACGGCACAAGGCCAAATGTCCCAGCGTGCCCTCGGGGCGGGTGAAGTCGATCAGCACTTGGGTATCGGCCAAGCCCGCGCGCAGGTCGGAGTTGATCACTACACCGCAGGGACGGCCGAGAAACGCCGCCGCGTCTTGCCCAACCGATGGACTCTGCGCCACGTCGAGTGCACCTGCGAGCGCGCAGTCATCGCTGGCCAGAACAGCTTCAACCAAGGTGCGGCCCATACGTCCCGAGGCGCCAGCGACTGCGACTCGCAAACGGGCTGCGCCGGCCACAGATGTCATCCCTGCGGCTCTAGGGGGGGGTAGTTGCGCAGCGGCGCTTTGGGCTCCGGCTCCTGCGGTGCCGGCTTGGGCGGTGGCGGCAACGCCTCGATCTGCGCTGGGGTCAGGGCCAGCGGCGGCGCGTTACGCGGCGTCTTGAAGACATCGATGGAGCTGACAAACTCGCGCTCAACGGGCAGCACCGGCGCATCCATGCGTAGCAACCTATCGCCACTGAACCGCACGACGACGTGGCGACGTTGCGGCTCAGCGCCCTGGCGGTAGATCGTGAATACATAGTCCCAACGGTCGGCATGAAACACGTCGGCCAGCATGGGCGAGCCGAGGACATCGCGCACCTGCGCGCGGGTCATGCCCGGCTTGATCAACGCCGCCTGCTCGGCCGTCACCACATTGCCTTGCACTACCTCCATGCGGTAGGGCGTGATCAAACCCAGCAAGCTCTCCTGGCTGCCTGATGAGGCGCAGCCTGCCAAACCACCCGCGCACAGGCTTGCCGCAACGATCGTTGCCATCGGTCGGTGAAAACACAAGCTGGAAGATAAGCGCATACTGTGCTGTGCAGAGTCGGGCGAACAGCCAAGCCCGGGATATGATGGGCAATTCTAATGG
>JAOTTZ010000205.1 GCA_029864165.1 Burkholderiaceae bacterium | reverse complement strand
GCAATCGCGAGCGGCTGGTCGACAGCCTGAGGCATGTCGTCGGCGAGGCGGAAGAGTTGCTGAAGAAAGCTGGCAATGCCGGCAGCGAGGAGTTCAAACTGGCACGCCAGAAGTTCGAGAACCAACTCAAGCTGGCGCGCACTGAGCTTGATCGCCTGGGCGAGAATGCGGCGCACCGGGCCAAGCAAGCGGCACGCGCCACCGACCACGCCGTACACGAGCATCCGTACGCGGCTATCGGCATCGGCGCTGCGCTCGGGTTCTTGCTGGGTATGCTGATCTCGCGGCGCTGAGGCGAGAACCGGAGGACGCGGTCATGTTTGCGAGCATTCGCAGCGCGTTGCAAGCCTTGCTGGAGGTAGGCGCGACACGGCTGGAGCTGATCACTACCGAGATCGAGGAGGAACGGCTGCGCCTGGCCGACGTGCTGCTGATGGCTTGTGTAGCGCTGTTTTTTCTGGCAATCGGACTGGTGTTGACGGCGGGATTTCTGGTGGTGTTGTTCTGGGACAGCTACCGGCTGCTGACGCTTGGTTTGTTGGCGGCGGGGTTTTTAGGTATTGGTTTGGTCAGCGGGTGGTGTTGGCGCGTCAAGGCCGCCAACAAGCCTCGTTTTCTGGCGGCAACCTTGACCGAGCTGAGTCGCGACGTTGAGGCGTTGCGGCCACGCGATGATCAGCAACGGAGCTTGTGATGATGGCTGGTAGGCAGCGGGTATTGTTGGCGCTTCGGCGTGAATTGTTGATCGCCCGAGCGGACTTCCAGCGCGAGGCGTTACGCGCTCAATTGCAGGCCAGCCTAAAGCCCGGGAAAACGTTGCAGGCCCTGCTGTCTATCTGGCGAAAGATGCCAGTGTCAGCACCGTTGCTTGCAGCCGTTGCACCAGCGCTTGTGTTTTTTTTCGCCAAGCGACTCTCGTTGTTTCGCCTGACCAAGTGGGCGCTACCGATGTGGATGGCAACGCGTGGGGCACGTACGGCAATGAGGCGGCCACGCACATAGACAAGGATGGGGGTTTACCGCCACCGTTGCGGCCAACAGTAGCGCCATCCTGAGTTGGTTTGCGAGGTGGGGCGCCGCCGACTTCATGCAGGTGCGCCGTTGTCCACCGCTCGTGCAACGTGTTTAACCGCAGGCAGCGAAGCGATGTAGAACTCGTCGGGGTATTTTTGCGCCGTGATCAATGGGTTCACCTGTGACCCAGCGTATAGCTAGCGGAGGAGCTGATGCAAAGCTGGCATGACTGTTCAGTGGAATCGGCACTTGGCGAGCTCAATGCCACGCCTGCTGGTTTGAGCCATGACGAAGCAAACGCGCGGCTCAGTAACTACGGCCCAAACCGCCTGCCAGAACCGCCGAGGCGCAGCGTCATCAAGCGCTTCCTGCTGCAGTTTCACAACGTGCTTGTTTACGTGTTGCTCGCATCGGCGGCCATCACCTTGGTGTTGGATCATCTGGCCGACACCGCCGTGATTCTGGCCGTGGTGTTGGCCAACGCCATCCTCGGCCTCATACAGGAGGGCAAGGCCGAAAGCGCCATGGACGCAATCCGCCGGATGCTCGCGCCTCGCGCCTCGGTGCTGCGAGACGGTGAACGGCATACCGTTGACGGCGAGGCCCTCGTGCCGGGCGACATTGTGCTGCTGGAGGCCGGCGACAAGGTGCCCGCCGATCTACGGCTACTCCAGCTACACGGAGTGCAAGTTCAGGAAGCCATTCTGACCGGCGAATCGCTGCCGGTGGAGAAAAACGTCGAGCCTGCGGCCACCAACGCCGCACTCGGTGACCGCTCCTGCATGGCGTTCAGCGGCACGCTCGTGACCACCGGCCAAGGCAAAGGTATCGTTGTCGCGACCGGACCCACGACCGAGATCGGGCGCATCAGCGGGATGCTCTCTACCGTCGGAACCCTGACGACACCGCTGGTCAGGCAGATGGACGTATTCGCCAAGTGGTTGACTGCGCTCATCCTCCTGGTCGCTGTGATACTGCTTGCGTTCGGCTATTTCGTCGCGCATTACGACTTCACGGACATTTTCATGATCGTGGTCGGGTTGTCGGTGGCCGCTATACCCGAAGGACTGCCTGCCGTACTGACCATCACGCTGGCCATTGGCGTACACGCCATGGCGCGGCGCAACGCTATCGTCCGCCGGCTGCCCGCGATTGAAACCTTGGGCGCGGTGTCGGTCATCTGCACCGACAAGACCGGAACACTCACCCGCAATGAAATGACAGTGGCGTCCGTTGTGACGCAAGGCTGCGTGCTGGCCGTCTCCGGAGCGGGTTATGCACCGGTGGGAGAGATCAAACCAGTGGGCGGTAGCGTTACCAACAGTGATAACACGCCGTTGGACGAGCTGGGTCGCGTGGCAGCGCTTTGCAACGATGCCGCGCTGCGCGAGCATAACGGCGATTGGACGGTCGAAGGCGACCCGATGGAAGGCGCGCTATTGGCACTCGCAGGCAAAGCCGGCGTGGATGCGCGCGAGGAACGCGACGCCTGGCCGCGTACCGACGCCATCCCCTTCGACGCCAAGCACCGTTTCATGGCCACACTGCACCACGACCACGAAGGGCATGCGTCCATCTTCGTCAAGGGCGCGCCGGAGCGGGTTCTTTCCATGTGCGCGGTACAACGCACGGCTTCGGGCGGCACAGAACCGTTGAACGACAGTTACTGGCGCGAGCAAGCCGAGGCCTTTGCCGCTGAAGGTCAGCGCATACTGGCGCTCGCGACAAGGCCGGTGCCGACGGAGCATACCGTGCTCGAGCACGCAGATGTGGAAGGTCCATTGATACTGGTAGGCATTGTCGGGCTGATGGATCCGCCGCGTCCTGAGGCCGTTGCCGCGGTTGCGCAGTGCCATGCGGCCGGTATCCACGTGAAGATGATCACCGGTGACCACCGTGCAACCGCGGCGGCCATAGGACGGCAAATCGGCCTGCGGCATCCCGACAAGGTGCTCACGGGTGCTGATCTTGACCGCATGGACGATGCGGCGCTGACAGCGGCAGTGCTGGAAACCGATGTTTTCGCGCGTACCAGCCCAGAGCACAAGCTCAAGCTGGTGATGGCACTGCAATCGCATAGCATGACGGTTGCAATGACCGGCGATGGGGTCAACGACGCACCGGCGCTCAAACGTGCCGACGCGGGTATCGCAATGGGCAAAAAAGGCAGTGAAGCCGCCAAAGAAGCGGCAGAACTTGTGCTTGCAGACGACAATTTTGCTTCCATCGTCGCCGCAGTGCGCGAAGGACGAACGGTCTACGACAACATCAAGAAGGTCATCAGTTGGACGCTACCGACCAACGCGGGCGAAGCCATGACAATCGTCGCAGCGTTGCTGTTCGGCATGGCGCTGCCGATCACGCCGATACAGATTTTGTGGGTCAACTTGGTCACCGCGGTAACACTCGGCATTGCGCTGGCCTTCGAGCCGACGGAAGAAAACACCATGCGGCGCCCTCCGCGTGCACGCAACGAGCCGCTGCTGACGGGGGAATTGGCTTGGCACATCGTGCTGGTAGCGCTACTGTTCGTATGCGGCGTGTTCGGCATCTACGCCTACGCCATAGACCGCGGCTATTCGGTGGAACTGGGTCGCACCATCGCCCTCAACACGCTGGTGGTGATGGAGATTTTCCATTTGTTCTTCATCCGCAATATCTACGGCACCTCACTGACATGGAACGCTGTGCGCGGCACCAAGGTCGTTTGGCTGACCGTCATCATCATCACGGTGGCGCAGTTCTCCATCACCTATTTGGCGCCGCTGCAAGCCATATTCGCCACAGAAGCGATTCCTTTCCAAGACGGCCTGCTCATCATCGGCATCGGCATCGCACTATTTGCCATTGTCGAAGTCGAGAAACAACTGCGCCTGCGTTTGCGGGCGATGCGAGCGCAGTGATTGCGTTGCGTGCGCACGCTCGGCGTTCTTCAAGTTCCGGCCACGTTTTTGTACGCTGAGGTGGCAGACACCTCGTTGCACCGTCTTTCCAGTGTCTACCGCCCGCGCATGAACAGCGCATCCAGTTCGCGTATCGTTACTTGCCGCCAGGTGGGCCGGCCATGATTGCACTGATCTGAGCGTTCAGTGCGCTCCATGTCGCGCAGCAACGCGTTCATTTCATTGATGGTGAGTTGGCGATTGGCGCGCACCGCGCTGTGGCAAGCCATGGTGGACAGCAGGTCGTGCTGCGCGCGTTGGATCACGCTGCTGGCGCCGTAATGCGACAGCTCGGCGAGCACGCTGCGCACCAGGTCGACACCGTCGCCGTTCACCAGCGCGGCGGGCAGGCTGCGTATCGCCAGCATGGTCGCTGAGAGCGCGGATACATCCAGCCCCAGCAATCGCAAGTTGTCTGACTGCGCTTCGACGGTGGCGATTTCCTGCGCTGTAGCCGTGAAGGTCAGCGGGATCAGCAGCGGCTGCGCCTCTATACCCGCCGCCACGGCCAAGCTTGCTTTCAGCCTTTCATA
>JAOTTZ010000204.1 GCA_029864165.1 Burkholderiaceae bacterium | reverse complement strand
CCGAGTGCCATGTCCTGCCGACGATTTGGTTTCGCAATACCTGGACCTGGGGCTGCATGCACGAGGGTTGTTCGATGAAGCCGCACATCGCACAGAAAGCGCCGAATCTGCTCTCACTGAACCAGGAAACGCTCGGGCTGTTCCACTTTGAAGTCGGCCCTGATCCCAGTGGCCAGGTACCCGCCGTGCTTTTCACGGACAACGAATCCAATTTGTCTCGGCTGTACGGCACCAAGAATGTCTCTACCTTCGTCAAAGATGCGTTCCATGACTTTGTTGTTCTGGGAAAAACCCATGCGGTAAACCCCAAGGCTTGCGGCACCAAGGCGGCGCCGCATTACCGGCTGCGCCTTGCCAGCGGCGAGTCGCAAACCATCCGGCTGCGCCTTTATTCCGAGGCCGACGGTCCCCATAAGAACGCGGTTCGCCCTTTCGATCAAGTGTTTGCCGATCGTATTCAAGAGGCCGACGATTTCTATGACAGCGTTTCCACGGCTGCGCTCGCGCCGCACAAGCGCGAAGTGGTCCGCCAAGGCTATGCGGGGCTGATCTGGACCAAGCAGTTCTACCATTACGTCGTTAGCGATTGGCTGGAAGGCGACCCGAACACGCCGCCGCCGCCCCCGCAACGTCAACGAGGACGTAACTGCGAGTGGACACATTTGCACAGCCGGGATGTTTTTTCTATGCCCGACAAGTGGGAGTACCCATGGTTCGCGGCGTGGGATCTTGCTTTCCACACGCTGTTGTTTGCGCGGGTAGACCCGGCGTTCGCCAAGAGTCAACTCACCTTGCTGCTGCGCGAGTGGTATCTGCACCCGAACGGGCAACTCCCCGCCTACGAGTTTGTGTTCGGCGACGTAAACCCTCCTGTCCACGCGTGGGCCGCTTGGCGTGTTTATAAGATTTCTGCGACCGGTGGACGCCGCGACCGGGACTTTCTGGAAAGCGTTTTCCAAAAGCTTCTGCTTAACTTTACCTGGTGGGTCAATCGCAAGGACGTTGACGGCAAAAATATCTTTGCCGGTGGTTTTCTCGGGCTTGACAACATAGGAGTGTTCGACCGCTCCAAGCCGTTGCCAGGCGGCGGTTCGTTGCAACAGGCCGATGGCACGGCATGGATGGCGTTTTACTGTTTGACCATGCTCGGCATGGCGCTCGAGTTAGCCTGGGACGGTGAACGAGTCCGCCCTGCCTACGAGGACATGGCGTCAAAATTTTTCGAACATTTTGTGCAGATCACCGACGCCATGAACAGCCTGGGTGGAACGGGGCTGTGGGATGAAGAAGACGGCGTGTACTACGACCAACTTGAGTTTGACCACACGGTAGTGCCGCTCAAGACCAGATCGCTTGTCAGCTTGTTGCCGCTGATCGCGGTGGAGGTGCTCGAAGAAGAAACCATCAATCGCTTGCCCGGCTTTTCCAAACGCCTGGATTGGTTTCTCATGCACCGTCGAGACTTGGCGCGTCACATCGCCTACTGCGACCAGGACGTCCCAGATGTCCATCGGCACCGCCTGCTGGCCATCCCCTCGCGTGAGCGCTTGGTTCGGCTGCTGCGGTACATGTTCGACGAGCAAGAATTCTTGTCACCGTTCGGTATTCGATCGCTGTCGAAGTTTCATGCCGCCAACCCCTACGTCTTTGCGGCAGAAGGCCAAGAGCATCGTGTTCAATACACGCCGGGCGAATCAAACGCTGCTCTGTTTGGCGGTAATTCCAATTGGCGCGGACCGATCTGGTTTCCGCTGAATTACCTTCTGATCGAAGCGCTGGAGCGCTACCACTACTTCTACGGTGAGAGCCTCAAAGTCGAGTGTCCGACCGGCTCGGGCAACTGGCTCAACTTGCGTGACGCCGCGCGCGAAATCGCCACGCGGCTGACCAAGCTCTTTTTGCCGCAGGCGGACGGCCGCCGGCCCTGCCACGGTGAGGAGGCGCGTTTTCAAACTGACCCACACTGGCGCGACCTCGTGCTCTTTCACGAGTACTTCCATGCCGAAACCGGCAAGGGTCTCGGTGCCAGCCATCAAACGGGCTGGACCGCGCTGGTGATTCGCTATCTCGAAGAATCTGGGTTGCGGCCATAACCGCGCGAAGAGACTTGCGTTCACGTCAAGCGATTGACGCGTTTAGGCTACCCCCTAGCCAGCCGCTTGGCAACGAGTAGTTCCATCGCTGAGCGGCCAAGCTCCCCCAGGCCAAAAGGCTGTTGAGCAAAACACCGCAGCTTTCGGCCTTCTTGTGGCGTACCTCCCTGACACCCAAACGTCAGTGAATCTTAGATAACAGTTTGGGGTTGGTCACCAGCTTTCTTACGCCGTGAGCGTGGTTTTCCTTAAAGACGTTACTCTCGCACCACTTGCCAAGACTGTTTATATCTAACTTAGCGCACCGTGGGCGGACGCTCCACGAAACCTGCAGCGGTGAACATTGCTGCTCGGTGTACTTCGGACCGGTGGTTGAGCCCAGAAACGCAACAGGCTTGCCCGTATTGACAGGCAAGGACTTCGCTTGATGCAGACCACCGGCCATGTTGCCGTCGTAAGAGAAGTCGTTGAAATTGAGTGCGGATGCATCATTGACGACGGTGAAAACCTGGGTTTCGACACGCAGATCGGGGTTGGCACAGTTAGCTGAAAGACACGAGCCCAGACCTTCTCCGGGTTGTACGTCGCAAGAAGAATGCACCCAGTGCACCTCTATCGTGTCGCCCGGCTTCAACCCCTTGCAGACTTCACCCTCAGGTGGCGTCAGTTCTGCTTTTGTGAGTGACTGGCTGATGTTGCATCGGTAACCGCCGCCGTGGCCGTGCTCGCCGTCACCGGCATAGACTGAAAACTCTTTGGCTTTGTGTTCCGCGTTGTTGTGAAAGTGGATGTTGCATAGGTTCATTTCTTTGTGGCTTGGGGCTAGTGAAAACTTGCGCTGGTTTTCGCCCGCCGCATCATCGATATCCCGTGGTGTTTGAGGACCAAAACCTTCGCAGGCGGGCGCCATCGCCACATTTTTATGTGTGACCGCATCGTCGGCGATGCTGTAAGCGGAGTACAAACCAACGGCGACTACAGCACAAACAGATTTGATGATTCGGATTTTCATTGAACAGACCCTTCGTTGCTGGGTTAAAAAATAGACTCGGTACACGTGACGCGACGTTGACACCACGTGGTGCCCAATCCCATCAAAGTCTTGGTGCGTCAATTAGTTTAAGCCCATGCCTGCCTTGACTCCACGGCCGTCTTTTTCGACGATCTCATCAAAGGCAGTGGCCATCGCGCGCTCAACCGCACCTCGTGTGGCTGAGTTGCTGCGGGCGGCGTCGATTGCGAATCTGGGGTGGCATGACTCTTGCGTAAGATGCACAAGATAACCTGCACCGCAAGGCATGGAAAAGAGCAAGATGTTGAAGTTCCGCAAATTATCGACCCGGGCTATCGCCACTGCGCTGATGACCGCAAGTACATTCGGCCTCGCGGCCGAGTCGGCGACAGTCACCGCTGTGGACGACGCAGCCCAGACACAGACCTTGCCCGCCAACGCTGTCTTCGGCTTCGAGCGCTTGAAGCTGCCCGGTGACGAGACGATGGGTTTGCTCTACGCCAGCTACCTGCTGGAGTTGTCGCCCGGGTGGTGGGTGGGCCCATCGTTCAACGGCGCAGCGACCGGACAGCGCGGTGGCCTGTTCACCTGGGGCGCTGAAGGTCAGCGTCGCTGGCGGCTCAGCGATCGATGGCAAGTCGCCGCGGGTGTTTATATGGGCGGTGGTGGTGGTGCCGGCGCGCCGGTAGGCGGCGGCTTGATGTTGCGGCCGCATGCCGACCTGATGTACGACGCGGGTGGATGGTCGGTCGGCGTTACCGCTTCGCATGTGCGCTTTCCCAGCGGAACGATCCGCAGCAGCCAGTTTGGCGTGTTGATGTCGTTCAACGACGAGTTCGCGTTCACCACGCCCGGACGCCATGGGCAGCGTATCGAATTTGCCGGCTCCGGCGGACTGGGTGCCGAGCGCATACACGTGACGGTAGGTCGGTACGCGTCTGGCCTGGGCCGAGACAAGCGGTTCGACTACGTAGGTGCCAGACTCGAGCGACGGATAGGACGGGCGTTGTATGTGACCATGGAGGCCAACGGCGCGGCAACGGGCGACGCCGACGGCTACGCCGAGGTCACTGGGGGCGTGTTGGCGCTCTGGCCAGTGGGCGGTGCGAGATTTCGCCTCGGCGCGCATGCTGCTGCGGGGCTGGGTGGCGGCGGCGCTGTGCGTACCGCCGGCGGCCCGATCGCCAAGCTAGCGCTGGCTAGCCGGCTGCAGCTCAGCAGGCAGCTCTCGTTGGAACTGCAAGCCGGCAAGGCGCGAGCATTCAACGGCGACTTCAATACGCGCTACGTACAGTTTGCGGCTGGTATGCAGCTCGGCGACGCGCCCACAGATTCGGCTTCGCGCCCATCGCGGGTCAGGATGCATGACATGGAATGGTCGCTCAGCGTGCAAGAG
>JAOTTZ010000203.1 GCA_029864165.1 Burkholderiaceae bacterium | reverse complement strand
CTTGGGGGTTTGGCGAAGAAGTTCGTGATTTGAAAGAAGAGTTCCCACATCACGAACGTTTATTCTCGGCGACTCGCACGCGAGCCGCTACCCCAGCCCGGCTTTCAGGCCGGGCCCTTCGAGTCCCTCACGCCCAGCGCGCGGGCGCTGTGCGCTGGGCAACGAAGTGAAAATGGCCATCACTTGCGTGCCGGCCATTTGATAATGGTGCCCAGGAAGGGACTCGAACCCCCACGGAGTTACCCGCTAGTACCTGAAACTAGTGCGTCTACCAATTCCGCCACCTGGGCTTTTTCAGTACCGTTTGGATCGTAACATCATCAAAAAAGCCACTCAAACAACTGCCGCAAGCGTCGGCGCTGCGCTCGTGAGCGAGATCGCCGGCGTGGTCGTGGGCCACCGCGACGGGCACGGGTTCTTGCAGTCCACTGGCGACCAGCCCGCCTTGTACTTGTCGCCGCAAGAGATGCGCACCGTGCTGCACGGCGACCGTGTCACTGCAAGCATCGTCCGCTACGACCGCAAGGGCCGCCCCGAAGGTCATGTGCTCGAGATCATCGAGCGTAAGAAATCCCCGATCATCGGGCGGCTGCTGCATGAAGGTGGCATTTGGATCGTCGCGCCAGAAGACAAACGCTACGGCCAAGACATCATCGTGCCCAAGAGCGGCCTGGCCAACGCCAGCGTGGGCCAGGTGGTAGCGGTCGAGCTGACCGAGCCGGCATCACTGTTTTCAAAGCCGGTGGGGCGTGTGACCGAGGTGTTGGGCGAAATCGATGACCCCGGCATGGAGATCGAAATCGCGGTGCGAAAGTACGAGGTGCCCCATCGATTCTCTGCCGCAACGCTTGCTCAGGCGGCAGCGCTGCCCGAAAAGATCCGATCGTCTGACCGCAGGGGCCGCATAGACCTGACCGACGTGGCGCTCGTCACCATAGACGGTGAGGACGCTCGCGACTTCGACGACGCCGTCTACTGCGAAGCAGCCAAGCTGGGGCGCGGTGAATCGGCTCCAGACGGCTGGCGCCTTATCGTGGCCATCGCAGACGTTAGCCACTACGTGAAACCTGGCGAGCCCGTCGACATCGATGCCTACGAGCGCGCCACGTCGGTGTACTTTCCGCGCCGCGTGATACCCATGCTGCCGGAAGAACTCTCCAACGGCCTGTGTTCATTGAATCCGAACGAGGACCGGCTGGCAATGGTTTGCGACATGCTCATCACGCGCGCCGGTGAAATCCATGCCTATCAGTTCTTTCCGGCCGTCATCCGTTCACACGCCCGTTTTACCTACGAAGACGCGGCAGCTATGCTCGCCAACACCAACGGGCCACTGGCTGCTAAGTACGCAGAGCTCGTGCCTCATCTGCTCAACCTGCACGAGGTTTACCGCGCCCTGCTGAAGGAACGCCGCAAGCGCGGTGCGATCGATTTCGAGACCACGGAGACGCAGATTGTTTGCGACAGCAACGGCCGCATCGAGAAGATCGTTCCACGCACGCGGACAGACGCGCACAAGTTGATCGAAGAATGCATGCTGGCCACGAACGTGTGCTCGGCCGAGTTCATCGCTCGCGCACGACACCCTAGCCTGTACCGCGTACATGAAGGCCCAACGCCGGAGAAGAGAACGCTGTTGCAGAACTACCTGAAGGCACTTGGCCTGGGCATGTCGATCAGCAACTCGCCCAAACCCAGTGAATACCAAGTGATTGCCGCCGCGACCAAGGAGCGAGCCGACGCGCAGCAGATCCACATGATGCTGCTGCGCTCCATGCAGCAAGCTGTTTACAGTGGCGCCAACTTGGGCCACTTTGGCCTGGCCTACGAGGCCTATACCCACTTCACCAGCCCGATTCGCCGCTACCCCGACCTGTTGGTGCATCGGGTTATCAAAGCACTGCTCACCGGCAAACGCTACTCGCTCATCAGCGGGGACGTCGCTGTTGCGAGCAAGGTCAAGAAAAGCGCCGGGTTAGAGGAACAACGGTGGGAACTTGCCGGCGAGCATTGCAGCGCCAACGAACGCCGCGCAGACGAGGCCTCGCGCGACGTCGAAGCTTGGCTCAAGTGCCGTTACATGCGCCAATACTTGGGCTCAGAATTTGGCGGCACGGTGAGTGCGGTCACCAGCTTTGGCCTGTTCGTACAACTCGATGGCATCTACGTGGAGGGGCTGGTTCACATCACAGAACTCGGTGGCGAATATTTCCGCTTCGACGAAGCGCGCCAGGAACTGTGGGGTGAACGTTCTGGAACCCGATACACGGTGGGTTCGCACCTGCGAGTTCAAGTCAGCCGGGTCGACCTCGACAGCCGAAAAATAGACTTCCGGCTAGTCCGCGAAGGTGCCTACGCAGCACCGCCATCACGTGCGCGGCGCGGTAAGCGCAGCGACAAACCGCAGCAACTCAATGTTGACGGCGATCCCATCGCTGTCAAGCCAGCTGACCCCTCCAAAAAGTCCGGCAAGAGCCGTTCCGGCGGCGGCTTGGGCGAACGTCGCGTGCGTACGACCGAGGCAACACAAAAGCAACGGACGCACGGGGGAAAACCTACGGCCAAGTCGGGCAAGCGGCGCTAGCGCACGGGGGGTGCGCAGCCCGTCTCGTTGCAGCCAGCATCAGCGACTTCTGAAAGCGGCGCCGACCGATCTATGGGCAAACCAGACTCACACACCAGCTGCGCGATACCGGCCCCCAAATAAAGGTCGCTCACCGCCCCAAACCGCTGTAGTCGCAAACGCCCTTGCTTATCTATCAGTATGAGTGTCGGTGTCCCCTGCATTTGGTAGGCCTTCATCGTCAGCGGCATCTCTTCCCGGCCGTCCGGTTCGTCAATACCAATAGGAAAGCGCAGCCGTTGCTCATGCACGAAAGCCCGCAGCGCCGCGGGCGTCATCACTGCGTGGTGCTCGAACACGCTGTGCAGACCGAGCACCGCGACCTCTGCGGGATCGAATTGCTCAGCCACGCGCTGCGCCTGGGGCAGTCCGTGCGAGACGCAACCTGGGCAGAGCATCTGAAACACCTCCAGCATGATCACTTTGCCGCGCAAGCCCTCCAGCGACAACGGCGATGCGCTGTTCAACCACTCGGTGATATGCCACGGCGGCGCGGGGGGCGCGGTGCTATTCATCGGGCTTGGCCAATCAACCGGTTTAGGAGCGCCAAATTGTGCTGGGCTGAGCCGCTCGGACGCTCAGCAGCAGGCGCCCTGTGCCGAAGCTCCCTCAACGGCAGCATGAGCGTCGAATGGCATGCTGCTACCGCAACCCTCGAACAGCCCGTAGTGACGCTCGAAGTCGCCAATGAAGTCGAAGTGAGGCGCAAAACGCGTATCGTGCAGCATGCGCCAGGTGTTGCCGCACACCGCAAACACACGGCCGGTATCGATGTGGTGGTGCTTGTCGAGCACAAAGCGGTGCGGTTGCTGCGAGACGTCGCCGCGGTAAACAACGGCCTGACCGTAATCCTCGCACGCGGTCTCCAACGCATCGAGCTTAAACAAGCGATAGGTTGCCGAGAAGAATCGCAAGTTACCCAGTTTGTCAAGTAGCGTGGGGTCGGTCACAGCCAGCGGGCGGTCTTCGACCAAGCGCGGGTCGGCAAAACCCTGCCGGTGCGCCAAGCGTATGAAGTCGTTCCAATACAGCGCGCCGCCCAGGCATTCGCCGTAGAGCACTGGGTCGTTGCGCACCAGCTCAGGAACGCGCCGGTCGGCATAGACATCGGAGAAGTAGAACTCGCCGCCGGGCTTGAGCAGGCCTTGCACCCCGCGCAGCACCGCGTCTTTGTCAGGCGACAAGTTGACGACGCAGTTGGAGACGATCACGTCGAAGCTGCCGAACTCCAAAGCGAGCTCGTCCAGGCGTTCGATATAGCCGTGGACAAAGCGCACGTTGTCGAACCCAAACGCCTGCACATGGTGCCCGTGGTGCTTCTGTGCAACCGCGAGCTGCTCGTCGGTCATGTCGACGCCCACAACCTCCCCCGAGGGACCGACCAGTTGCGCCAGTGCATACACGTCACGTCCTGAGCCGCAGCCGAGATCGAGCACCCGGCAGCCCTCCAGCGCGGTCGGGCACACCAGGCCACAACCGTAGTAGCGCGATAGCACTTCGGGGTCAATCCGCGCCAGCAACGGTTTGAGCCACGCCGGCACCTGGTTGATGTCGCAACAAGCGTTCGTTTTCAGATCACTCGAACTGCGAAGCTGACGACCGTAGTAGTCCTGGACGATCTCATGCATGGCGTGCTCCATGTCTTATTCACCGATAGTTTCTTCGGCCAAGGCGCCACCACAACTCGATCCCTGGCCTGCTGTGCAGCCGAAACAATGCTGCGCTACACGTATAGGCTGGCCTTCAAGACGGCTGGCTGTGACCTCCGACAGGTGCACACGCGGCTTACCGGCGTCGCGAATCGGCAATCCCAGTTGCTGATTGAAATCGCAGTCATAAAGGTAGCCCTGCCAATCGACGCTGATGAGGCTGCGGCACATTACGTC
>JAOTTZ010000202.1 GCA_029864165.1 Burkholderiaceae bacterium | reverse complement strand
CAAGCGCTCAAAAGCTGGTCCAAAGTGCACGAGGCTATCGACGGCTTCGCGG
The DNA here is from genome assembly GCA_029864165.1 of Burkholderiaceae bacterium. Classification (GTDB taxonomy): domain Bacteria; phylum Pseudomonadota; class Gammaproteobacteria; order Burkholderiales; family Burkholderiaceae_C; genus CAIKUF01. The sequence continues at coordinate 4,463 of JAOTTZ010000202.1, read as the reverse complement.
CGTCACTCAAGGATAAATCCTTCGTCACGATCTGATCGAGCGCTGCGGCGGTACGCCGCGCATACGGACTGGCGCGGCGTTAGCGACGGTGCAGGAAGACGCCAGCGCACAGCGCCAAACCCACGGCCTAGAGCAGTCCTGTGTTTCGAGACCGCGTACGGGCAAATTACCAACGCGACACCTGGCCCTCGCGTTAACTTGCTGCACCCCCGGTGCTCTCGACTTCGGCCCCGCTATTTTTTAAACGGCATTTCGACCGGTGTACGGCACTTCGGTTTTGCTCGGCGATGTCCAAGCGCGGCAGAGCTTGGGGGCGTGTTGCTCGAACCCAGCGATGGTGGGCTAGCTGGCAATCCTGTTTGATGCCAACGCCCGTAGTGCGATTACAGTTGGCGCCAAATCAACTCGCAGACTGAGGCGGCGTGGCCCACCCGGAACAACTGGCGCGCAAGGAGATCGACCAGCTGCTGCAAGCGGCAGACTGGTCGGTGCAGGACTACAAGGCGGCCGATATCCACGCTACGCGCGGCGTGGCGATCCGCGAGTTTCAGCTCAACCCCGGTTTCGGCGAGGCGGACTATTTGCTCTACGTCGATGGAAAAGCCTGCGGCGTGATCGAGGCCAAGAAGCAAGGCGCCACGCTGACGGGCGTGGAGGTGCAGTCGGGCAAGTACTCGCAAGGCCTGCCGCCCACGCTGCCTGCATGGGCGCGGCCGCTACCCTTTCTCTACGAATCCACCGGCGTCGAGACCCATTTCACAAACGGCTTGGAGCCCGAGCCGCGTGCCCGTAACGTCTTCGCTTTCCACCGGGCCGAAACGCTGGCCGCCTGGCTCGCCCCGCCGGCAACGGCCACCGTTCTCGCCACCAGTACGGGCAGCGCTGCACTCACCGCCGACGATGCCAGCGGCTTTGCGCCGGCGATGCAGACCTTTTTGCACCGCGTCCGCAGCATGCCAGAGCTCGTGACCGAATGGGGCGATTTCAAGCTCTGGCCGGCCCAAATCACCGCCATCCGCAACCAGGAGAAGTCGCTCGCCGCCAACAAGCCGCGCGCTCTGATTCAAATGGCCACGGGTTCGGGCAAGACCTTTACTGCCATCGGTTTCATCTACCGGCTGATCAAGTTTGCTGGTGCACGGCGCGTGCTGTTTCTGGTGGATCGCGGCAACCTCGGTCGCCAGACCAAGAAAGAGTTCGACCAATTCGTCTCGCCCGTCAATAACTTCAAGTTCGGCGAGGAATACATCGTCCAGCACCTGGCCTCGAACAATCTGAACACCACCGCCCGCGTCACCATCAGCACCATCCAGCGCATGTTCTCCATGCTCAAGGGCCGCGACCTCGCGCCCGAGGACGACGAAGTCTCCACCGAAGGGCTCGAATCGTTGTTCAAATCGCCCGAGCCCATCGCCTACAACCCGCAGTACCCGATCGAGACCTTCGACATCATCGTCACCGACGAAGCGCACCGCTCTATCTACAAGCTGTGGCGGCAAGTGCTGGAGTATTTCGACGCCTACCTGATCGGCCTGACCGCCACGCCCAATAAGCAGACCTTCGGCTTCTTCAACCAGAATCTGGTGATGGAATATGGCCACGAGCAGGCGGTGGCCGACGGCGTCAACGTCAACTATGACGTCTACCGCATCCGCACGCAGGTGAGCACGGCCGGAGGCAAAGTCGAATCCGGCTACTACGTGGATCTGCGCGACAAGCTCACTCGCAAAGTACGCTGGGAGCAACTCGACGAAGAGTTTGCCTACGACCCCAACCAGCTCGACCGCGACGTGGTGGCCGTGGACCAAATCCGCACGCTCATCCGCACCTTTCGCGATAAGCTGCCGACCGAGATCTTCCCCGGCCGCACCGAGGTGCCCAAGACACTGATTTTCGCCAAGGACGACAGCCACGCCGAAGACATTGTGCGCATCGTTCGCGAGGAGTTCGCCAAGGGCAACGAGTTCGCGCAGAAGATCACCTACCGGACGACGGGCGAAACCCCTGAGCGCTTGATCGCTGCCTTTCGCAACAGCTACCACCCGCGCATCGCGGTCACGGTGGACATGATCGCGACCGGCACCGACATCAAGCCGCTGGAGATCGTGGTCTTCATGCGCGCGGTCAAGAGCCGCACCTTCTTCGAGCAGATGAAGGGCCGCGGTGTGCGTGTGATCAACCCGGCCGACCTGCAGAGTGTCACCCCCGACGCCAAGGCCAGGGATCACTTTGTGATTGTCGATTGCGTCGGCGTCTGCGAGCGTGATATGACCGATTCGCGCCCCATGGACCAAAAAAAATCCGTGCCGCTGGACAAACTCTTGCAGGCCGTGGCACTCGGCAACACCGAGCCCGAAGTGCTTTCGTCCGTCGCCGCGCGGTTGGCCCGTCTGGAAAAAGACCTGTCCGAGCCCGACCAGGCCAAGATCACCCAAGCCGCTGGCGGCGCCACGCTAAAAGACCTCGTCCGCAACATCGTCGACGCGCTGAGCGCCGACATGCCGCTAGAGCAAGTGGCCGCGGTCACGCAGGCCGCCGTTAAACCGCTGTACGCCCCCGAACTGCGCGAGTTGATCCTCACGCTAAAGGCAAAGAGCGACCAAGTCATCGACACCGTGACACAGGACCAGTTACTCGAAGCAGGCTTTTCCGAAGCCGCGCGCGAGCGCGCTAGGACGCTTGTGCAGAGCTTCGAGGCCTTCATCGCCCAGCACAAAGACGAAATCACCGCGCTGCAAATTCTCTACAACCGCCCGACCAAAGCGCCGCTGAAGTTCGAAGACCTTAAGCTGCTCGCCGACACGCTGCAAGCCCCGCCGCATCTGTGGAGCGAAGGCCAGCTCTGGCAGGCGTACGCTGCGCTGGACAAAGCCAAAGTCAAGGGCACGAGCAGCCGGCGCATCCTCACCGACCTCGTCTCTCTGGTGCGCTACGCCATGCAGCAAGACAACGAGCTGGTACCTTACCCCGAGAAGGTCATGGCCAACTTCAAGGCCTGGATGGCGCAGCGGCAAGCGGCTGGTATAGCGTTCACCGACGAGCAGCGCTGGTGGCTGGAGAAGATGGCCGAGCACGTTGCGTCCAACCTCGGTATCGCGGCCGAAGACTTCGAATCAGTGCCGTTCAACCAGCGCGGCGGATTGGGCAAGGTGCATCAGCTATTCGGTGCGGAGTTGCCGACGGTGATTGAAGCGTTGAACAAGGAGTTGGCGGCGTGAGCGAACAAGTGAACGTGCCGCTGCGCAAGCTCTTGGTCGCGTTGGAATCTGGCAGCAGACCAAAGGGCGGCGTCAAAGGTATTGATTCCGGAGTGCCCAACCTAGGACGCGAACAGCTTGATTCCAACGGCGGTTTCCGGCTAGATCGAATCAGGTATGTACCAACAGAATTCGCTGCGACCATGCGGCGGGGTCAGATCAAGGCGGGTGACATCCTCGTTGTAAAAGACGGGGCGACAACGGGAAAGGTATCTCTGGTAAGAAAGTCATTTCCATACTCGGATGCCGTCGTTAATGAGCACGTATTTCTGTGCCGTTGCGGTCAGAACGTCGATTCGCGTTACGTGTTCTGGTACCTGTTCTCGGCCCGCGGACAAAGAGAAATTCTGAGCGACTTCAGAGGAGCAGCTCAGGGTGGTATCAGCCAACGGTTTGCAGACCTTATCGAGGTTCCGCTGCAGCCGTTGGATCAACAACACCGCATCGTCGCCGAAATCGAAAAGCAGTTCTCCCGCCTCGACGAAGCCGTCGCCAACCTCAAGCGCGTCAAGGCCAACCTCAAGCGCTACAAAGCCGCCGTCCTCAAATCGGCCGTCGAAGGCCGCCTCGTCCCCACCGAAGCCGAACTCGCCCGCTGCGAAGGGCGCAATTACGAATCCGGTGCACAACTTCTGCAACGCATCCTCGAAGCACGCCGCAGTCGGTGGAAGGGCAAGTATCACGAACCGGATCTACCAGAGATAGCGGAGCTGCAGGGCCTTCCCGAGGGCTGGACGTATGCGACCGCAGAACAACTCACGGACGCAATAAGGCCGATTACATATGGCGTGATAAAGCTCGGTGAGTACGTGGAAGGAGGTGTGCCTGTTCTTCGCTCAAGCGACGTGCGTTGGTTACAAACTGACTTAGATGGCGTAAAAACGATCGCGCCCGAGATTGCCGACAACTACCGCCGCACCTTCTTGGAGGGAGGTGAAGTTGTCATCACGGTGCGTGGGACTTTGGGTGGCGTTGCGGTTGTACCCCAGGAGTGCCGAGGCTTCAATATCTCGCGGGAGGTAGCAATGCTGGCTTTCGTCAAACCAGATATGGCGCGGACGGTCGCGTTCTTCCTTGCATCGTCTCCCATCGAACGATGGCTGCTGAGCAGGGCAAAGGGCATCGCATACACAGGCATAAACATCGAAACGCTAAAAGCGCTGCCGGTGCCAGTGCCACCGATGCAAGAGCAAGCACGCATCGGCG
>JAOTTZ010000201.1 GCA_029864165.1 Burkholderiaceae bacterium | reverse complement strand
CGGTAAAGCCGAGGCCGACCTTCGCGGCTTGAGCGGGCCGACCGCGACCTTCGCAAACAAGACCCTCGTGCTGTTGAATGGCCGGCGCATCGCCAACCACGCGTTCGATGCCGCAGCCGTCGATCTGAACGCCATTCCGTTTGCCGCGATCGACCGTATTGAAATCTTGCGTGACGGCGCGTCGGCAGTTTACGGCACCGACGCGATCGGCGGTGTGATCAACTTCATCTTGCGCCGTGATTTCAAGGGCTTTGAAATCAGCGCCGAGACTCAGCAACCCCGCGCCTCGGGTGGTGGTGATACGCACCGGCTCAGCATGACGGGGGGATATGGCTCGATCATCGAGCAGGGCTTTAACGTGATGGCGTCAATCGACTTGCGCAAGCAAAAGGCCCTGGCGGCAAGGGACCGCGCTTTCAGCGCCACGGGCATATTGCAGGGTGACGTCGATGGCGGCACCAGCGGCACCAGCTTCCCGGGAGACCTCAACGGTGTCGAGCCCACGCTACCCAACTGCAATCCGCCGAGTTCCGTCCCCAATTCGAACGCAACGTCGTGCCGCTACGACGTTGCGCCTGAGGTAGACCTGATCCCGCAGACCGAGCAGCTCACCGGATTGATGCGCGGATCCCTGGCGATCACGCCGGACCACACCGCCGCGGTCGAGTATCTGCGTGCCAGGAACGAGACGACGTCGCGCATCGCGCCGGAACCCACCGGGCACCTTATTCCTGCAACGAGTCCGTTCTTTCCGGCAGGGGCCATAGGGGAGGCCGAACAAGTACCAGACATCATTGCAGACAACGGCAGCACCGTGTTGGGAGGCGTTGCGAACTGGCGCGAGGTCCCCGCCGGTCAGCGAGTCGGCGGCAATGTCACGACCACCGAGCGCGCCATGTTCGAATTGCAGGGATTTCTGAGCGGGTGGGACTATCGCACCGCTTTAGGCAGGTCGAAGAGCACGAGCGATCAATCGGTCAAACAAGGTTACGTTAACAAAGACCTGATGCAACGCGGTGTTTGGAACGGGGTGATCAATCCGTTCGGCGACCAGACCGCCGCCGGCGCAGCGGCAATCTCCGCCGCACAAGTCAGAGAGCTGGTGCAAACGGGGGAAAACAAGGTCGATTTCGTGGACTTGCGCATCACCAAGGACTTGTTGCCGATGCCCGGCGGTGTGCTTGCGCTGGCCGTCGGTGTCGAGCATCGCAAGGAGAAATCCCGCTTCGATGTCTTGCCGGTTGCAGCAGTGTTACCCAGCCTGGGCATCAGTACCGAGAGCAACACGAGAGGAAAGCGAAATGTCAGCGCGATTTTCACTGAACTTAGCATTCCGGTCACCCGCGCACTGGAAGTCACCGCAGCGGCTAGGCTTGATAAGTACAGCGATTTCGGCAGTACCTTGAACCCCAAACTCGCGTTTCGCCTCCAGCAAACAAAGCAGCTCGTGATTCGCGGCTCCGTGAACAAAGGTTTTCGTGCCCCGACCTTGTATGAAATCTACCGGCCACTGTCGCTGGTAAACACAACCGATTTCTACGACGATCCCAATCTCTGCCCAGGCGGTGATGCGGTGCCCGGTGCGCCGGCGGGGGCCGTTTGTAATCAACAAGTGTTCCTGCGGCTAGGAGGCCCCGGTGGTGTTGGCTTGCCCATCAGCACGCTCAAGCCCGAGAAGTCCAGAGCGGCAACACTGGGCTTGGTCTTCGAGCCCACGCGGTCATTGACCTTGGGTATTGACTACTGGCATATCGGAGTGAACAACCAGATCAGCTCGGTGTCCGAGCAGGCGATATTCGGCGACACGGCGAAGTACGGTGGCAAGTTTGTACGCTGCGGCCAACTCAATGCCGGTCCCGGCCCGGGCATCGATAGAAGCGACATACCGGTGTGCTTGAACTACCCGGCTTTCGACCCGATTGCCTACGTCGACTCGCCGATAGAAAACCTGGGCAAGTTAAAGACCCGGGGGATCGACTTGTCCGCACTTTGGCGTTCGGGCCCGACGGCCTACGGCAACTGGGCTGCGAGTATCGATGGCACTTACGTCACGCAGTACAAGTACCAGCGGGAATTCAACGGTGAGTACATCAGCGCCTTGGGGCGCTATTCGGACAATGCACCCATCTTCCGCTGGCAGCACGCGTTGGCGATCCATTGGCAACGCGACGCTTGGGGCGCGACGCTCGCTCAACGCTACAAGTCGGGGTATGTGGATCAGGATCCTTCACGCCGCGTGAGTTCTTATTCACTGTTCGACGCCTCGATCTCGTGGGTGGGGCTCAAGAACTTGACAGTGGCCGTGGGTGTGAACAATCTGTTCGACAAAAAGCCGCCGCTATCGTTGCAAGCAACGACATTTCAGCAGGGCTATGACTCGCGCTTCACCGACCCAACCGGACGTACCATCGTCTTGCGCGCCGCGTACAAGTTCTAGCGTTCTTTTTTCAGTGGCGGCGAGTTGTGCAGCGGCAGACAAGGTGCGCTGGCTGCTCAAGGCCATTGCGCTGTGTGACATCAAGCCTTTTTGCCCTGCCGCGTCGCGGCCTAGGACCACCGAGTGAAGGGTAGCGAATGCGTCTTTGGTCTTTGCACCCGCGGCTTCTGGATCCGAAAGGTCTTGTGGCCCTATGGCGAGAGGGCCTATTGGCGCAGGCCGTCTTGGCGGGGCAGACGCGCGGCTACAAGGATCATCCGCAATTAGCCCGATTTCAAGATACGCCGGCACCACGCAAGTACATCGCCGTGTATTTGCAGGCAGTGCACGTTGAAGCGTTGCGCCGCGGATATAGCTTCGACGCCGGGAAAATGGGCCGTAGTGGCAGCGTTGAGCCCTTGACCGTGACAACAGGACAGCTCGATCACGAGTGGGTACATCTTCAGAACAAACTCAAGGCACGGGCCCCTTCCTGGTTTGCGCAAGTGACTCGCGTCGAGTGTCCCGATCCACACCCCCTATTTCGGGTTGTACCTGGCGCGGTCGCAGTGTGGGAAGTGGTCGCGACGACAGTGAGAGGTAACGTCCGGAAGGGGAAATCACATGAACACCGATAACAAACCTGCGACAGGCTCGGAACGCGAACTGGTCCTGACGCGCATCATCAACGCACCGCGCGAGAAGGTGTACCGGGCTTGGACCGAGCCAGCACTTCTCAAGCAATGGTTTGCGCCGTTGCCGTGGACGACACCGGTGGCGGAAACTGACGTTCGCCCAGGTGGTTCCAGCCTGTTCGTGATGCGCGATCCGAATGGCAACGAGTTTCCCAACCGAGGTGTCTACGTCGAGGTGGTCAAGAACGAGCGCTTGGTGTTTACCGACGCGTACGTCAACGCGTGGGAGCCGTCAGACAAACCGTTCATGACGGCAATCTTGACGTTCGAAGACGAAGGTGGCAAAACAAAGTACGCGGCGCGTGCAAAACACTGGGCGGTCGCCGACCGTGAACAGCACGAGAAAATGGGTTTCCATAAAGGGTGGGCGCAATGCACCGACCAGCTTGCGGCCCTTGTGGCTCAGCTTTGACCGCGTCAACAAGGCGTTGAGCCACTTTTGACTGACGGGAGAGCGTTCGCTGCTTACCCGCGCGCTGGGCAGGCCCGATCTTGCCCTGCTGGACGGGCGTGACGGCCAGCCGAGGTGCAAGGTCGCCTGTTTCGGGCGACCTTACCAGTCGCATTCGACCGGCCAGTAGGCAACCAAAAAATAATTGCGCGTACTCGAGATATTGGATTACGGTATTTCCTCGTCTCCTGTACAAAGGTTTCGGTGCGGGATGACCGACAGCCGACCGGGCAGATCAGCCAAAGGATGGCCCCTGCTTTTGGTCAATCTGTGCGCAAGCCCAGCGGCCCGACCGCGCAGCGTTCGATGACTTGGCTCAGCCGCAAGCGGTCCATGGGCTTGGAAACGTAGTCCACCATGCCGGCGTCGAAGAACGCGGTCCGTTCTTCGGGCAGCACATTGGCGGTCATCGCAACGATCGGGGTCTCAATACCCGACTCGCGCAGCGCACGCGTGGCGCTGTAACCGTCCATGACCGGCATGTGGCAGTCCATCAGTATGAGATCAAAGCGCTCCCGCGTTGCTACATCGACCGCCTCGCGACCGTTTTCGGCAGTGGTCACATGATTAATCCCTAGCGATTCGAGCATTGCTGTCGCGACGACTTGGTTGGTAAGATCGTCTTCCACCATCAGGACACGCAAGCGCGCAAAAGATGCGCGCTTGCTGGGCTCACCCAATGAATCAGCCGCCAACACCTGCCTGGCCATAGGCAAGTCCAGGGTGACGACGAATGTAGACCCTTTGTGCGGCTCGCTGGTGACGTCGATCGAGCCCCCCATCAGCTGCACGAGTCGCTTGACAATCGCCAACCCCAGGCCGCTACCGCCGAACTGGCGTGTCGTCGAGCGGTCAGCTTGTTCGAACGGCTCGAAGATGCGCAGCTTTTGCGACGCTTCGATGCCTACGCCGGTGTCAGCAACGGAGTACACGAAGTGCTGCATGCCGTTGCGTCGTTCCATCGTGGCG
>JAOTTZ010000200.1 GCA_029864165.1 Burkholderiaceae bacterium | reverse complement strand
CGAAACCGAAGTGGTCGTGCCCGTGTGGCAGCTGGCGCACCCCTGGGGAACGGTAGAACTGCGCTTTTCGCCGCTGCGCGACGCCGGGTGGATTGCCCATCTGCAAGACCCAAGTCTGAAGCTGATGGCGTTTACTTTTGCTGGCTGCATCCCGCTGTTTTTTTTCTACCTCAAGCGTATGCTGCGTGAGCTTGACCCGTCGCGTGCGGTGCCGCAGCGGGTGCGTGCCGCGTACGACACCTTGACCGAAGGCCTGATTGTGGTCGATAACCGCGGTGCGATTGTGCTGGCCAACAAGTCCACCGCCCTGATGCTGGGTGTCGACGAACAGCGTTTGATTGGGCGTTCGCCGACGGAATTTAGCTGGGGTGATTCCGGCGGAGGCTCGTTGGTACCCGAAACGCTGCCGTGGACGATTGCGTTGTTGACCAAAAAGGTTCAGCGCGATGTACACCTCAACGTGACGAGCAGCGATGGCAAGCAGTATTCACTGCGTGCCAACTGTTCGCCCATTCTCGATGACCGCCGCAATCTGCAAGCGCTGGTGATCAGCTTTCAGGATGTTACCGAGCTCGAGCAGCGGGGCGCTGCGCTGCGCGTGGCCAAAGAACAAGCCGACGCTGCCAACCAGGCCAAGAGTCAGTTTCTGGCCAATATGAGCCACGAGATACGCACGCCGATGAACGCCATTCTTGGCTTCAGCGAGGTTTTGCGCCGCAGCGGCTCGCGCAATTCTCCGGACGCGCTCAAGCATCTGAACATCATTCACTCGAGCGGTAAACATTTGTTGAACCTGATCAACGACATTCTTGACCTGTCTAAGGTCGAGGCCGGTCGACTGGATGCTGAGCGCATTCCCGTGGCACCGCACCAAGTGGCGCGTGAGGTGGTGCAAACCCTCGCCGAGCGCGCTGAGCAAAAGGGCGTGACGCTGGAGTTGACCTTCCCGCAAGCGCTGCCAGCGACCATCGAGGGCGACCCAGCGCGCTTGCGCCAGATTCTCACCAACCTGATCGGCAACGCCATCAAGTTCACCGAGCGCGGCGGCGTCACGGTCGCAATGCGGCTCGAATCCGCAGGCAATCGCTACTGCATCGACGTGCAAGACAGCGGTATCGGTATCGCGCCCGACAAGCTCGAATCGGTTTTCGAACCGTTTGTCCAAGCCGAGTCTTCGACCACGCGCCGCTTCGGCGGCACGGGCTTGGGCCTGACCATCAGCCGCGGCTTTGCGCGCGCGATGGGCGGCGATATCACCGCGCACAGCGACGGCAATCACGGCACCACTTTCAGCGTCTGGCTGGACGCGGGCGACCTTGCTGCGGCGACGATGCTCGATCCCGCCGCGCTGGCAGCGGCGTCTGAAGCGCCGGTGCCGATGATGCGTGTACGTTGGCGGTTCCCGCCGGCGCATGTGCTGGTCGTCGATGACGGCGCTGAGAACCGGCAGTTGGTGCGAGTGCTGCTCGAAGAGGTTGGGCTGCGCGTCAGCGAGGCCGAAAACGGCCAGATCGCACTCGACCAGATTGGCGCCGAACGCTTTGACCTGGTGTTGATGGACATGCAGATGCCGGTGATGGACGGCCAAACAGCCACCCGCAAGTTGCGTGACCAGGGCTGCGAGTTGCCGATTGTCGCGCTGACTGCCAACGCGATGAAAGGCTTCGAGCGTGAGCTCGACGAAGCGGGCTTTACCGGCTTTTTGACCAAGCCGATCGATGTCGACGCGCTGCTGCGCGACTTGGCCGGGCGGTTGGGCGGGCGCGCGGTCGAGGCCGAGCTTGACAGCGCTGACGATGTGGCGGCGGCCGATCTTCTGGCAGAGACGGAGAACGACGCGCCGAGCATCGTTTCGCGTTTGGCCAGGCACGCCAAGCTCGGTCCTATCGTGGGACGTTTCGTCGAGCAATTAGGACCCAAGCTTGTGCTGATGGATAGCGCTGTCGCGCGTGCGGACATGGCCGAAGTGGGCGCGCTGGCGCATTGGCTCAAGGGTGCCGGCGGGAGCATGGGCTTCGACGACTTGTCGGTGGGTGCCAAGGCGTTAGAGGAGGCAGCGCGTGCCGGCCAAAGGGAAATCGCTGCAGCCGTCATGGTCGAGCTGCACCAGCTTGGACAAAGAATCCAGCGCGGTGCCTTGGAACGTCAGAGTGAACTTGTGGAGACGGGGACATGAAGAACGATATTTGGGCGGCCACCGCGCCGGCTGACATCGACGAACCAAACCGTTCGCCGTTGCTCGACGCCAAGGTGATGATGGTCGACGACGAACCGTTGATGACCGACTTGATTCAGGCACACCTCGAGGAAGCGGGTTACAACAACTTTGTCGTCATGAACGACCCACGGGAAGCTCTGTCCGTGTTGCGGCGCGAGGCACCTTCGGTGCTGCTGCTCGACTTGATGATGCCGCAGGTATCTGGCTTCGATCTGCTAGAGGCGATGCGCGCCGACCGCGAGTTGCGCTACACGCCGGTGATCGTCCTGACCGCCGCGACCGGCGCAGATGCCAAACTGCGTGCGCTGCAACTCGGAGCCACCGACTTTTTATCGAAGCCGGTGGACTCGAGCGAGTTAGCGCTGCGGATGCGCAACACGCTGGCCTACCACCAATACCACAACCGTTTGGTCAACTTCGATTCAATCACTGGCTTGCCGAACCCGCGATTGTTCGACCGCGGTATCGATGCAATGCTGGCGCGCCGCGATCTCGTCGGTGGCATGGTGGCGCTGTTGAGTATTAGCGTGCCGCAATGTCGGCAGCTGCGCGAAAGCATAGACCAATCCACGGCCGACAGCTTGGCAAAGACGCTGGCACGACGTCTCGACCGGATTGCCAGCAGTGCGGATTTTACGTTTGCGTTTGCCACGTCCGTCGAGCGTGCGCCCCGTGTTGCGCGACTGGGCGCCGACCAATTTGGCCTGCTCGTCGAGGGAATGCCGGACGCCGAGGCGATCGAGGCGATGGCCAAGCAAGTGGTTGCCTCGCTGTCGGACCCGGTGATGCTGGGGGTGTACGACGTGGCGCCTACCGCCTGGGTCGGCGTTGCGGTGTCACCCGGCGACGGCGAAACCGCCGAGGCGCTGCGCAAGGGTGCGGACCTGGCCGCGACACACGCGCTCCAAGAAGGCACAAGGCCTTTCAAATTTTGTTCACTGGAACTTAACGCGAAGTCTTACCAGAGGCTGACCATGGGTTCGCAGCTTCGAGGCGCCGCGCAGCGCGGCGAGTTGTGTTTACATTACCAGCCGAAGGTGGATGTCGCCAGCAACCGTATTGTCGGCGTGGAAGCACTGGTGCGCTGGCAGCACCCCGATCGAGGCCTGGTGCCGCCCGCCGATTTCATACCGCTGGCCGAGGAACTGGGGCTGATGCATAACATCGGTCAATGGGTGATAGAACGCGCTTGCCGCGACGCTGCTGGTTGGTCGCAAGCCGGACTAGGCGAACTGAAGGTGGCTGTCAACGTCGCCAAGCAGCAATTCACTGCGGGCGACCTGTGTGCCGTCGTACGTCAGGCCTTGTTCGACAGTGGCTTAGCCGCAGGCCGTCTGGTGATCGAGCTCACCGAGAGCATGCTGATGGACGAGGTTCAAGCCGGTTTGGCGCTGATGCACGAGCTCAAGGCGCTGGGCGTGACGCTGTCGATCGACGACTTCGGTACCGGCTACTCGTCGCTGAGCTATCTGAAGCAATTCCCGCTCGACGAGCTGAAGATCGACCGCTCGTTTGTAATGGACCTGCCTGGTGGCAGGGCTGACGTCGCGATCGTGCGAGCGGTGATCGAACTCGGTCGCAGTCTGGGCATGACCGTCACTGCCGAAGGGGTTGAAACCAGCGGCCAGCTGGAGTGCATCAAGCGGCTAGCCTGCGATATCTATCAAGGCTATTTGTTCAGCAAGCCAGTGCCTGTAGATTGCTTGGTCGAACTGCTGACCCAAGACCGGGCGGGGAACGCTACCAGCGCACGTGCGGCTTGACGCTTGGGTGTGTGGGGCGAGCGACGGTGGTGATAGGGGCGCTACTGGCCAGAGGCGTCCGAGACCTGTTCGGCTGCATCCGGTGCGGGTGCACACGGCGGCTGCGTCGGCGAACTCGGTTGCTCGTCGTTGCCGGTAGGTTCTGCTGCGTCGAGCGGGGCAGGGCATTGCTCCAGCAGCAAATTGACCGCCGCAACGTCTTGCGGCTGCAATTGCCCCGACGCTTGGAGCAACCTCAGGCCGTTGACAAGGACGTTGTAGCGGGCTTTAGCAAGGTCTCGGCGCGCGTCAAAAAGCTGCTTTTGCGCATTGAGGACATCGAGATTGACACGCACGCCGACGTCGTACCCGAGCCGCGTGGCTTCCAGCGCCAACTGGTTTGACGACTCAGCTGCTTCGAGCGCGCGCACTTGAGCCAGCCCCGAGCGGACGTTGTAAAAGGACCTGCGCGTTTCTAGCGCTACCGTGCGGCGGGCCGATTCGAGGTCGTTGCGAGCTTTCTCTTGCAGCAACAGCGTTTCTCGGATACGGTTTTCAGTGCTGAACCCAGAGATTAGTGGTA
>JAOTTZ010000199.1 GCA_029864165.1 Burkholderiaceae bacterium | reverse complement strand
TGCACAAGAGGGTGGCATCGGCATTGTGCACAAAAACCTCACGCCCCAGCAGCAAGCTGCCGAGGTCGCACGCGTCAAACGCTACGAATCAGGCGTACTGCGCGACCCGATCACCATCACTCCCGAGATGACGGTGCGCCAGGTGAAAGAGCTGTCAGCTCAACACGGCGTGTCTGGCTTTCCGGTCCTGGCGGGCACGGCGGCGGTGGGGATCGTCACCAACCGCGATCTGCGTTTCGAAACGCGGCTCGACGCCCCCGTACGCGAAATCATGACGCCGCGTGAGCGGCTCGTTACCGTCTCAGAGGGCGCCTCGCTTGAAGAAGGCAAGATGCTGATGCACAAGCACAAACTCGAGCGCGTGCTGGTGGTCAACAGCGCCTTTGAGCTCAAGGGCGTGATGACGGTCAAAGACATCACCAAGCAAACCAGTTTTCCCAACGCGGCGCGCGACGCGCAGGGCAAGTTGCGCGTCGGCGCCGCTGTTGGCGTGGGCGAGGGTACGCCAGAGCGCGTCGAGTTGCTGGTTCGCGCCGGTGTGGACGCCATCGTCGTCGACACCGCCCACGGCCACAGTGCAGGGGTGATCGAGCGCGTGCGTTGGGTAAAAAAGAACTTCGGTCACGTCGACGTGATCGGCGGCAATATCGCCTCAGGCGCCGCGGCGCTAGCATTGGTAGAAGCCGGCGCAGACGCCGTAAAGGTCGGTATAGGACCGGGGTCGATTTGTACAACGCGCATCGTCACTGGCGTTGGCATGCCGCAAATCATGGCGATCGACGCCGTGGCCAGCGCGCTCAAAGGCAGTGGTGTGCCTCTGATCGCCGACGGCGGTGTGCGCTACTCGGGCGATCTGGCCAAGGCGGTTGCTGCGGGCGCCGATGCGGTGATGATGGGCAGCGCCTTTGCCGGCACCGAAGAAGCGCCAGGCGAAGTGATCCTCTACCAGGGGCGCACCTATAAGAGCTACCGCGGCATGGGCTCGATCGGTGCCATGCAGTTCGGGTCGGCCGACCGCTATTTTCAGGACACGCCCGCCAACAACCCGAGCACCGCAAAACTCGTCCCCGAAGGCATTGAAGGGCAGGTCGCCTACAAGGGCTCGGTGGTGGCCATTATTTTCCAGATGGCCGGTGGCTTGCGCGCGTCTATGCACTACTGCGGCTGCGTCAGCATTGCCGACATGCACGAGCGCGCGGAATTCGTCGAAGTCAGTTCTGCCGGCATGCGCGAGAGCCATGTTCACGGCGTGCAAATTACCAAGGAAGCGCCCAACTACCGCATGGAGTAGGCGCACAGCTTGCCCAATGCACGACAAAATCCTGATCCTTGACTTCGGCTCGCAGGTGACGCAGCTCATCGCCCGGCGCGTGCGCGAGGCGCAGGTGTACTGTGAGATTCACCCCAACGACGTGAGCGACGCCTTCATCCGCGAGTTTGCGCCCAAGGGCATCATTTTGTCGGGCAGCCACGCGAGCACCTATGCAGAACATCAACTGCGCGCGCCGCAGGCAGTGTGGGAACTGAATGTCCCGGTGCTGGGCATTTGCTACGGCATGTTCACGATGGCCGTGCAGCTCGGTGGCCAGGTCGAGGCAAGCGACCACCGAGAATTCGGGTACGCGGAGCTACGGGCCCACGGACAGACACGCCTGCTGCATGGCATCGAAGACCTCGCAGCAATCGATGGCGTCAGCGTGCTCAAAGTGTGGATGAGTCACGGCGACAAGGTCACCGCGCTGCCGCCGGGTTTCGAGTTGATGGCCTCCACGGCAAGCTGCCCGATCGCCGGCATCGCCGACGAAACGAGGCGCTACTACGGCGTGCAGTTTCACCCCGAGGTCACGCATACCGTACAGGGCGCCGCGGTACTTCAGCGCTTCGTACGCGACATTTGCGGCACGCGGGGCGACTGGGTGATGGGCGACTACGTCAGCGACGCCGTAGCGCGCATCCGCGAACAAGTCGGCAACGAGCAAGTCATTTTGGGGCTGTCGGGCGGGGTCGATTCCAGCGTCGCGGCAGCGCTGATCCACCGCGCCATCGGCGACCAACTCACCTGCGTGTTTGTCGACCACGGCCTGCTGCGCTTGAACGAGGCCACCATGGTGATGGAAATGTTCGTCGGCAAATTGCACGCGAAGGTACTGCACATCGATGCGTCAGCGCAGTTCCTGGCCCAACTTGCGGGCGTGACCGACCCCGAGGCCAAACGCAAGGTCATAGGCCGCGAGTTCATCGAGGTGTTCCGTGCCGAGGCCATAAAGCTGGGCAACGCCCAGTGGCTGGCCCAAGGCACGATCTACCCCGACGTGATCGAAAGCGGCGGCGCCAAGACCAAGAAAGCCAACAGCATCAAGAGCCACCACAACGTCGGCGGTTTGCCCGAGACGCTGGGCCTGAAGCTGTTGGAGCCGCTGCGAGAGCTGTTCAAAGACGAAGTCCGCGCCCTTGGCGTCGCGCTGGGCCTACCGGTGGAGATGGTCAATCGCCACCCCTTTCCCGGGCCGGGGCTGGGCGTGCGCGTCTTGGGCGAGGTCAAGCGTGAGTATCTCGAGTTGCTGCAGCGCGCGGACGAGATATTTATCAAGGAGTTGCGCGACTCGCACGACGAAGCCAGCGGCAAAAGCTGGTACGAACTGACGGCTCAAGCTTTCGCCGTTTTTCTTCCAGTCAAGAGCGTCGGCGTGATGGGCGACGGCCGAACCTACGAATACGTCGTGGCGCTGCGCGCCGTGCAGACCAGCGACTTCATGACAGCAGACTGGGCCGAGTTGCCTTACGCCTTGCTCAAGCGTGTGGCCAACCGCATCATCAACGAAGTGCGCGGCATCAACCGCGTGACCTACGACGTGTCGTCCAAGCCGCCCGCCACAATCGAGTGGGAGTGACAGGACTCGGACGACCTGCAAGGTTCGCGTGGCGGCGTCGGAGTTTGCCCGTTTCCCTTAGCGCTTAATTGCCACTGCTGTCCGGTTAAAAGTCGAACAAATCAATTGGTTAGCACTGGTGGGTGAGTCGGTGTAAGGCCCATCGAGCCGCAAGGCGCATGCAAGCTGTGTTTTTTTGAAGGCCGAGGCCGACAAGATCTGTAGACGAGTGTAGAGCGAGGCATCGCGTTGAAGCTCCTTGTTGACAATGGCGATGAGCACATCGGTGGCGATGGCGGACCACGCCTGCGTCTTCACGGCGTTCTCGGAAGTGCCGAGGAAGCGTTTGATGCACAAGTATTGCTTAATCCAGAACACACCACCTGCCAACGACTCTTGTACAAAGCGGCAATGGCCATCGACGACAAGGAAAATTCACGGAGGCGTTCGCGTAATATGGAGACCGACTTTCCCACCGCGTCGGCCGGTTCGTCGCAAGCGCCGACCGCCGCCGTGGAAAAGTCTCACAGCGCCTCACACACCGAAATCTTGACACTCCCGCAGCTCGATGAGAAGGCGCGGCGACTGTTGGGACACTCAACCTAGAAAACGCAGACCCAGCGTTTCTTGAAGTGCGAAGACTAAGCGTTGACGCGGGTTTCCGGCCGATTTTGGAAGCTGCGGAGCAGCTCCAAATAGGTGACTGGGCAAGTCCGAATTTCCGCCGCGGTGACGCCAACTTAGACGAGTTTGCCTGCTTCAGCTGCGTTTTCTAGCTCAATGCCTGCAGCGAAACCTTGTTCGGGTCACTCAAAGTGGAGAGCTTGCACGGGCAACGCTTTGAAACCAGGCGCCCGGCAATGGACGAGATCACCGCCTGACTGTTCTGGTACAACAGCACCCGGCTGCACTCGACGCTGTACTACCTCGGCCCGATGCGATTCGAGCAAAGCTGGCTTGCAGTTCTACCCAGGCAAGCCAACTCATGATCTCGGTTATGGGATACGGAATTCAGGGGCAAGGTCAAACGATCTTCGCCGTGTCAACTAGCGATGGCAATGTGTACACGGAACTGCCGGGGAACTGCAGCAACATCGCGCTCAACGCGGATAACCGACTCTACGTTTGTTGCAACTTTGGCGACGGCGCAATCTTCCGCACTGCGGACAGCCCTTGATCTGGCGCCATAGGTGGCGCCTTAGGTTGAATCACCCATTGGCCGAGTCTGTTAATAAGGGCGAAACAGTCCCGTGACCCGAAGGCCACAAGCGCCGGATAAGTTCCCCTTTCTACCCCGCGATGCCAACCAAGGCGCGGCTTCGAGTAGGCTGACCGACCCGCCGCCGCCACCTCTGTCACATGTCTTTTGCTTCGGCGACTTCGACCGAACCGCCGTCGGCAAGAATGGGACAGGCCTTTGCATACGCCAGCGCATCATTGAGCGTCGCCGCCTCGATCAGCGTATAGCCGCTGGTCGGATTGGACCCACCGTGGTCTGACACCGACCCGTCGCTGTTGACGGTCGAAGACTTGCCCACTGGATGCCCGCCGTCGACGATCGCACTCCCCATGCCGCCCATCCATTTGCCCCAGGCGTCCATCACCTTGGCCTTTTCGGCATCGGTTTTGGGCATTTTGCCACCGTGGTATACGAACAGATACTTCGCCATCATTCACTCCTGT
>JAOTTZ010000198.1 GCA_029864165.1 Burkholderiaceae bacterium | reverse complement strand
GTAGACATAGTCGGCGCCCGCTTCGGAGTAGCGTGCGTACGCGTCGCGGGTCGTGCCACGCGTGAAGTAACTGCCTTTGGTTGCGTGCGCACCGGGCAGCGTGCGCCAGGGGATGCCGTCGCCGTCAACGTCTTTGTAGCGCGCAAACTCGCGGCCGGCATCGAGGTCTGCTGCCGACATCACCTTGCCGCGATCGAGTCGCCGCTTATCGTCCCACTGGAAGGGTGCGGCCAGACGGTGGTTCATGCCGATGTCGAGGTCGGTCATCAAAAACACGGGTGTTTGCAGGCGGTCTGCCAAATCGAGCGCAGCCGCGGCGTGCGTGAAGCACTCGCCCGGGTCTTCGGGGAACAGCAGCACATGCTTGGTGTCGCCGTGCGACGCGTAGGCGCAAGCCGTCAAATCAGCCTGTTGCGTGCGCGTGGGCATGCCGGTCGAAGGGCCGCCGCGTTGCACGTTGATGATGGTGACGGGGATTTCGGCGAAGTAGGCCAGACCGAGAAACTCGGTCATCAGCGATACCCCCGGCCCCGAGGTCGTGGTGAACGCGCGCGCGCCGTTCCAACCTGCGCCAATGGCGATGCCGATGGCGGTAATTTCGTCATCCGCCTGCACAATGGCGTAGTTGTGTTGGCCCGTCGTCTTGTCGACACGAAACTTGGCGCAGTGCTTCTCGAACGCTTCAGCCACCGATGTTGACGGCGTGATCGGATACCAAGCCGCTACGGTCGCGCCACCGTAGACGCAGCCCAGCGCCGCAGCGCTGTTGCCGTCGATGAAGATGCTCTCGCCCACGGAACTGCTGCGCTGCACGCGCAGGCCTATGGGCACGGTAAGGTGCTCCTGCGCATACTCGCGGCCGAGCTTCAAGGCGTGCACGTTCGACACGAGCAGCTTTTCCTTGCCACGGTACTGCTCTGAGAACAGCTTCTCGATCTCGCCCGCGTCGATCTCCAACAACGCCGAGAGCGCGCCCACATAAACGATGTTCTTGAACAACTGGCGTTGCCGTGGGTCGTTGTAGGCGTTGTTGCAGATCGCCGTCAGCGGCACGCCGATGACGTGGATGTCGTCGCGAAAGCTCGATGGCGGCAAGGGCTTGGTGTTGTCGTAAAGCAGATAGCCGCCGGGCTCCACTTCGGCAACGTCTTGCGCCCAAGTTTGCGGGTTCATTGCCACCATCATGTCGGTGCCGCCGCGTCGGCCCAGATAGACCTTCTCGCTCACGCGTACTTCGTACCAAGTAGGCAGGCCCTGGATGTTGCTGGGGAATATGTTGCGCGGGCTGACCGGAACCCCCATGCGCAAAATAGCCTTGGCAAACAGCTCGTTGGCCGAGGACGAACCCGAGCCGTTGACGTTGGCGAACTTGATGACGAAATCGTTGACGGCCTCTATTTGCTTCATCGCACTGCCTCACGCGATGAGTCGGCCTGCGCTGGATTGAACAGGAACTTTTGCATGTCCCAGGCCCCTGTCGGGCAGCGTTCGGCGCATAAGCCGCAATGCAAACAAACGTCTTCGTCCTTGGCCATGACGCGCCCGGTTTTCAGCGGCGCCGAGACGTACAGATCTTGCTCGGTGTTGGTGGCTGGCGCGTTCAATCGCGTTCGCAAGTCAGCCTCGTCGCCATTGGCGGTGAAACTGATGCAATCCATCGGGCATATGTCCACGCAGGCGTCGCACTCTATGCATGCGGGCGCTGAGAACACGGTTTGCACGTCGCAATTCAGACAGCGCTCGGCCTCTTTGAAAGCCGTTGCCGCGTCGAAACCCAACTCCACCTCGACGTTGATGCTCGCCAGCGCTTTCTCCGCATTGGCCCAGGGAACCTTGAAGCGCAGGTCGTTGGAGATCGCGTTGTCGTAGCTCCACTCGTGGATGCCCATTTTTTGCGACACCAGGTTGAACTGCGGCGGTGGGCGTTGCGCCATGTTTTGGCCACGCACGAACAAGTCGATCGACACTGCGGCTTCGTGCCCGTGAGCCACAGCGGTGATGATGTTTTTCGGCCCGAAGGCCGCGTCGCCGCCGAAAAACACCTGCGGCAGCGTGGACTGGTAGGTCGTCTTGTTCAACACCGGCAAGCCCCAGCGGTCGAACTCGATGCCGCAAGTGCGCTCTATCCACGGGAAGGCGTTTTCCTGCCCCACGGCAATCAACACATCGTCGCATTCAAAAAAAACGTCGGGTTGGCCGGTCGGCACCAAGCTACGCCGGCCCTGATTGTCGTAGCGCGCTTGCACGATTTCGAACTTCATGCCCTGCAACTGACCGTCAGCGTGCACAAAAGCCTTGGGCACGTGAAAGTTGATGATGGGAATGCCCTCGTGCTGCGCGTCTTCCTTCTCCCACGGCGAGGCCTTCATCTCGTCGAACCCGCTGCGTACGATGACTTTGACGTCGCTGGCGCCCAACCGCCGCGCCGAGCGGCAGCAGTCCATGGCCGTGTTGCCACCGCCGAGAACGATCACGCGCCGGCCGATCTTGCTCACGTGCCCGAACGAGACCGAACACAGCCAGTCGATCCCTATGTGGATGTTTGCTCCAGCGTCTTTGCGACCAGGCAGGTCGAGGTCGCGCCCGCGTGGCGCGCCACAGCCGACGAAAACAGCGTCGTAGGCTTGAGCGAGAAATTCCGCCATCGAAGCTACGCGCTCACCGCCGCGAAAATCGACGCCCAGGTCTAGGATGTAGCCGACCTCTTCGTCGATCACCGACTCGGGCAATCGGAAGCGTGGAATTTGCGAGCGGATGAAGCCACCGGCCTTGGCGTCGGCGTCAAACACCGTTACCTCATAGCCCAGCGGTACCAAATCGCGCGCCACCGTCAGCGACGCGGGGCCCGCGCCTATGCATGCCACACGCTTGCCGTTCTTGGGCGCAACGACAGGCATGCGCTGCCGCACGTCGTCTTTCAAGTCGGCGGCCACGCGCTTCAAGCGGCAGATCGCCACCGGCTCTGGTTTTTCGCCGTTGTTCTCTTCGACCCGGCCACGTCGGCAGGCGGGCTCGCAAGGCCGATCGCAAGTGCGGCCCAAGACGCCGGGAAACACGTTGGACGCCCAGTTGACCATGTAAGCGTCTGAATATCGCCCCGCCGCAATCATGCGAATGTATTCGGGAACGGGTGTGTGGGCGGGACAAGCCCATTGGCAATCAACCACCTTGTGGAAGTAGGCCGGATCGTCGGTATCGGTGCGCTGCAACACGGTCTCCGCGTACCGGGGGTCCGATATCACGGACTGCGAACCTAGCTTCACGGACCCCCGATCGTGACGCCACAAAGTCGACGCTGGCTGCTCGCGCGCCAGGCCCACGTATTGTGCCGCAGGGCGGCATCTATCGGCATCAACGTTAGCCACCGCGGCCGCACGGCTAAAATCTGTGCACTGCGAAGGACGTAGCATGAAACCCATAGTTGGCAGCATCGTTGCGCTGGTCACGCCGATGCATGAAGACGGCAGCATCGACTACGACGGGCTGCGCAGCTTGATCGACTGGCAGATTGCCGAAGGCACGGCTTGCATCAGCGTTGTCGGCACTACCGGTGAGTCACCGACCGTGTCGGTGCAGGAGCACTGCGAGATCATTCGTGTCGCTGTCGAGCACACCGCTGGCCGGGTGCCTGTCATGGCCGGCGCGGGCGGCAATTCCACGCGCGAAGCCATCGAGTTGACAAGATACTCGGCCAAGGTGGGCGCAGACTGCTCGTTGTCGGTCGTGCCGTACTACAACAAGCCTTCGCAAGAAGGCATTTACCAGCATTTCAAGACTATCGCGCAGAGCGTGGATTTACCGCTGGTGCTGTACAACGTGCCCAGCAGAACGGTGGCCGACATGTTGCCGGAAACAAGCTTGCGCTTGGCGCATGTGCCCGGTATCGTAGGCATCAAGGAGGCCAGCGGCGATATTTTGCGTGCCGCGGAGTTGATCAAACAGGCACCAAAAGGCTTTTCAATTTACTCGGGCGACGACGGCACCGCGATCGCGTTGATCTTGCTGGGTGGTCTCGGCAACGTGAGCGTGACCGCCAACGTTGCGCCGCGTGCGATGCATGAGTTGTGCGCCCTGGCACGCGAAGGCCGGGTGCGCGACGCGACCCAGATACACATGAAGCTGTTGAGTCTGCACAAGAATCTATTCGTCGAACCCAGCCCCGCGCCGGCCAAGTGGGCGCTGTCCCGCCTGGGCCGCTGCGGTGCTACGCTGCGACAGCCGCTCACAGCGCTGAGCGAGGCGGGCCAGCGCGTTGTCGAGCAGGCGTTGCGCGAGGCTGAGCTGCTGTGATATCCCGCGAAGCCCGAAGTATCTTCTCTCCTTTCTTTCCGTACCCATACCCACAGAGCTCCTGCCGGAGGTTTGCATCGTGACACTGTCTTTCCTGATTCGCCCGCTCGGTCTATCGCTGGCGCTGGCGCTTGCGCTTGCGCTTGCCGGCTGTTCGTCCGTCGAGAAGATCGTCGGTGGCGACAAGGTCGATTACCGCGGCGCGAAAAGCACTACCGTACCGCTCGACGTGCCGCCAGACCTTACTCAACTCGCGAGTGACTCG
>JAOTTZ010000197.1 GCA_029864165.1 Burkholderiaceae bacterium | reverse complement strand
CTTCATTCAGACCGACGCATCGATCAACCCGGGTAATTCGGGTGGCGCGCTGGTCGATACCGATGGCAAGCTGCTGGGCATCAACACCGCCATCTACATGCGCAGCGGCACCAGCTTGGGGATAGGGTTTGCGATTCCGGTCAGCATTGCGCACCAGGTGATGGAGTCGTTGATCAAGGACGGCGTCGTTACGCGTGGCTGGATCGGCGTGGAGCCACGCGATCTCACGCCGGAGATCGCCGAAGCGTTCAGTCTATCGCGCCACAAGCAAGGGGTGCTGATCACCGGAGTGCTGCAAAACGGCCCGGCCAATGCAGGCGGCATGCGTCCGGGCGATGTGGTGGTCAGGGTGGCTGATACACCGGTCACCAATACCGCGCAACTGCTCGCCGCGGTGGCCGCACTCAAGCCGCATTCGGTCGCCACCATCGGCGTCCAGCGTGGCGACAAGGCATTGCAGTTGGAGGTGACGGTTGCGCAAAGGCCCAAGGCGCCGGTGCGCCGCGAACGCTAAAGCCACGTGCAGAATTGCTACAGCGGACTATCCTTTTCTACCGCAACGCGCAAAGGCAGTTGCGGGGCCACAGGACGGATCTGGAAGGTCAGGGTATCAAACGAGCCTTGCCTACAACCGATGGGGATGGGTACTCCCCGAGAACTCAGATGCTGCGACGACGGCGCGCTATAACGCTAACGCAAGCCAAACCAGCCATCAAAAGCGCATACGTGCTCGGTTCTGGTACTCCGGCGACG
Organism: Burkholderiaceae bacterium; assembly: GCA_029864165.1. Lineage (GTDB taxonomy): Bacteria > Pseudomonadota > Gammaproteobacteria > Burkholderiales > Burkholderiaceae_C > CAIKUF01. Next base: position 3,811 of record JAOTTZ010000197.1, on the reverse strand, counting down.
GTATTGGTGAAGGAAAAGCTCAGGTCGTTGTAGTCAAACGGGCCGTTGAAGAGATCTTCGAAGCTTACCAGCGCCTCTCCAGGTTGCCAGTTCGTCTGCACACGGGCATGTGTCGAACTGTCTGGGTTGCGCGACGCCGGCCCGGTGAAGAAATCATCCCCCGTGTTGTTTACGTGCATACGGAACTTCAACTCCGTTCCGGCAGCGAAAGCGCCTAGGTCAACAGTGTCTCCAGGAATATTGGCGTGGTTGTTGAAAACGAATGTGCCCGTGTTCTCAAGGTACAAATCGTTGCTGTAGGACGCTGAATTGCCTTGATACGTGGCGGTCACATTGCCGCCCGAGGCGATAACCAGCAACCCGTCTGTACCTGGAGGCGCGATTGGAAACGCATGTGCCGAGACGCTAAAAACGAAAGCTGCCGCGACAGGAATGAACTTGAGATTCAGATTCACAATTTGCCCCAAAGTTAACGTTAGCTTGATTGAAACAAATATCAGCTAAAGAGTCTATCCCGCAATTAGGGGGGCAGGACCAGCGTCAGCGGCGATCGTTACGATCTCGTCACGATCGTGAAAGCCGAAGATCTTGCGTCGTTCTGGTTGACACGTTGTTGCACGCGCTTCGCTACGGCTGTACTAACCGCGAGGTGCTTCTTCTGTCGGGTCGTCGGCGTGCTTCGTGGAGAAACGTGCTGCCCATATACCCACCTCGTAGAGCAAGCACATAGGCACGGCCAAGGCGATCTGAGAGATAACATCCGGCGGCGTCACGATGGCCGCAACGACGAACGCCAGCACGATGAAATAAGCGCGAAACTCGGCCAGTTTATCGATGCTGACCAGCCCCATGCGCGCTACCACTACCACCGCGATAGGCACTTCGAAGGCGGCACCGAAGGCAATGAACATCGACAGGACGAAGCCGAGGTAGGCTTCGATGTCAGGCGCGGCGGTGATGCTCTTGGGAGCGAAACTCTGAATGAAGGCGAACACTCGTCCGAAGACGAAAAAATAGCAAAATGCCACGCCGGCGAAAAAAAGCAAGGTGCTGGAGACCACCAACGGTATCGCCAGCTTTTTTTCATGCAAATACAGACCTGGGGCAACAAAGGCCCACACCTGATAGAGCACCACCGGCAGCGCCAACATGAATGCCGCAAACAGTGTGATCTTCAGTGGCACCAGAAACGGCGATATGACGTTGGTGGCGATCAGTGTGGCACCTGCGGGCAGATGCGCTACCAGCGGCGCGGCCAAAAGGTCATACAGGCCGCTCGGGCCGGGATAAAAAGCCAACAGCCCGAAGGCGACCCCCACCGCAATGCTTGCGCGGATGAGCCGGTCGCGCAACTCGATCATGTGCGTGACGAACGGCTGCTCTGTGCCCGCGAACTCGTCCGGGCCCGAAGGCTGGTCGCTCATCAATCAAATTCGACTTGGCAGCTTCAAACCGGCGTTCGTCGCGGACGAAAGCGGGCTACCCGAGCGGCACCCGACAGCGCCTTGCTCCGCACCCCGTTACGTTGTTTGTACCACTGCGGCGTGGCGCCGCGCTTGACTCGCCAATGCTTGTTGGGACGTTGGTACTGCGGCGGGGGAAGCAGGCCCTCGTGCAGGTCGCTGCCCAACGGCGCGTCTGCCGCGTGCCAAGACGCTTTCACGTCTTCAGTGGTGCGCTTGAATTCGTCTGCGACGCTGCGCTCAACGCCGCGCGCCGCATCGGTGAACTCTTCCCGCATCTTCTTCAGGTCTTCAAGCTCGATCGAGCGACTGACCTCGGCCCGGACGTCAGCGGCGTAGCGCTGCGCTTTACCGAGCAGGTGGCCTATGGTGCGCGCCGCACGCGGCAGCTTGCTTGGACCGAGGACGATCAATGCCACCGCGCCGATCAAGGCGATCTTGTCGAAGCCAAAATCAATCATGCGCCAAGCAGACCAGCGTTCAACGCTTGGTTTTCACTTCAACGTCGACTGTGCTGGTGTCGGCCGCACTCTGCTTGCCGGTCACCTGCTGGGGCGGCGTCGCCTGCTCTTCGGTGCTGGTCGATCCAGCCTTCACGCCGTCTTTGAAGCCTTTCACGGCGCCGCCAAGATCGGCGCCGAGGTTCTTCAACTTCTTGGTGCCGAACACCAGCACGACGATGAGCAACACAATAAGCCAGTGCCAGATACTGAAAGAACCCATGGGTTAGCTCCAAAAAGATAGGGCGGTAAGTCAAAGATTCTAGGTCAGCCTTTGCTCCAAGGCCTTGGGCCGCCGATGACGTGCATGTGCACGTGCTGAACTTCCTGCCCGCCGTCGGGCCCTGTGTTGACGATAATGCGAAAGCCGTTCACCACGCCTTGCTCGCGCGCCAGCCGCGGCGCCAACGCCATCATGCGCCCCAGCATGGCCGTATGCGCCTCGTCGGTATCGTACATGGTCGCAATGTGCGCTTTCGGCACGACCAAGAGATGCACCGGCGCCCAGGGCGCGACGTCGTGAAAAACGAGCACTTCGTCGTCCTCATAAACCTTGCGGCTCGGCACTTTACCGGCGACGATTTTGCAGAAAATGCACGTGGGATCGTGGTTCATTTCGTTCAGCCCTGTGTCAATCAAGCCGGCAGCACAGGCTTGCCGTCGTTGAGCTTGAGCCAACCCTTGACGACACGGTAAATCATCCACACCCAGGCGACGAACAGCACCATGAAGCCGACCAGAAAGATGGCCAGCATCAAGCCGATCACGCACCATAGCAGACCCCACCAAAATGTGCGGATTTGCCAGTCGAAGTGGCTTTCGTACAAGGTACCACGTACGTCTTCAAGCTTCACGTAGTTGATAACGACCCCGACGATGGCCGTGACGCCCCACAAAAAGCTCAACCCTTGCAGTGCGTAGACCACCATGGTGATGTTGTTCAGACTCGCCAGTTCTTCGGTGGATTTCACAGCCGTGCCGCTCTCGTCAACAATGTCGTTCATAACTTCTCCGGGTTGCGTTCAGCGTCACGCACCCGCGCTTTGCGCGCCGCGAATTCTTCCAAACCGGACTGGCCTTCGCGTCGCTCCAGCTCTGCCAAGACGTCGGCAGGCTTTAGGCCCAAGGCATTGAGCGCCAGCAAGGTATGAAACCACAGGTCGGCCACTTCGGCCACGAGCTGGCGCGCGTCGCCGTCTTTGGCTGCCATCACCACTTCGGTGGCCTCTTCGCCGACCTTTTTCAAGATCGCGTTGGTACCTTGGTTGAACAAGCGCGCAACGTAGCTCTTGTCTGGGTCGGCAGACTTGCGCTGCTCGATCACGTCAGCCAGACGAGCGAGCACGTCATACGACTTAGGCGCCAGGGTGTCGTTACCGCTCATTGAGAACTCACGTAGATCTTTGCCGGGTCTTTCAAGACAGGATCGACCGTTTTCCAAGCGCCGTCTTGGTAAAGCTTGAAAAAGCAAGCGTGGCGCCCGGTGTGGCACGCGATGCCAGGATCATGGCCCATCTGAGTCACCTTCAACAACACCACGTCGTTGTCGCAGTCCAGGCGCAACTCGTGCACCTTTTGGATGTGGCCCGATTCTTCACCCTTGCGCCACAGCCGCTGGCGCGATCGGCTCCAGTACACCGCCTCGCCCGATGCCGCCGTTTGCATCAAAGCGTCGCGGTTCATGTACGCCAACATCAGCACATCGCCGCTGCTGATTTCTTGCGCAATCGCCGGCACCAACCCCTGATCGCCCCATTTCACGTCGTCTAGCCAACTCATTCGGGCAGTGTAGCAAGCTGCCCAGGCTTTATGCTCGCAATTTGTATGCCGCCGTGTTCAAGACCTTCG
>JAOTTZ010000196.1 GCA_029864165.1 Burkholderiaceae bacterium | reverse complement strand
TAGGGGTTTGGTGTCGTCACACTCTCGTAGTCTCTGCGGCTTTCAAGATTTTGATAAGCTGGTCGACGTTCAACGAGATGCCAATAAGCGTCGCTCGCATCGGTAAGAAGATCGCCAGCATGCGGCGATACCTTTCCAACGTAGGGGAGTGAGAGTTGAGCTCACGACCTTTGAATTTGCTAAAGCGGTTCATTTCTTCGATAAGAAATAGCGCAATGCTGAGGTGCTCACCCTCGTTGTTGCCATCAAACCCGCGAAACCGAACGTGCTCCCCGAAATGAGGCACAGTTGTTGCCAAGAGTTCTTTATCACTCTTCGATAGTTCGGCATCTGCGCCCTCTCTGGGCCAGCCCGAGAAAAGCGTTTTACTGCCGTGTGTCACGAAGCGCAAGACTTTCACCACCCATACACAGTGCGCATCGGCAACGCACGCAGCGAGCTCAAAACTCTAGGCTGTCAATCAGCCGCGTGCTACCCAGCCGCGCTGCAGCGAGCGCGACCAAAGGACCACCAGCTGCCGCTTCGCGCAGGTCGCTGCGTCGCCGTATCGCTACATAGTCGGGCTGCCAGCCACGGGCAGACAGTGATGCCAAAGCAGCGTCGGCCAACGCTTGCATATCGTGCCCACCGTCGTGCACTGCCGTCGCAAGTTTTTGTAACTCGCGGCTTAAAGTAGCAGCTTCGTCGCGCTCGGTTGGTTTGAGGTAGGTGTTACGCGACGACAGCGCCAGCCCATCAGCAGCGCGTACGGTCTCGCCCGCCACGATCTCGATCGGCAACGCCATTTGGCGCACCATGTGACGGACGATAGTCAGTTGCTGGTAGTCCTTCTTGCCAAACACGGCCGCGGCTGGCTGCACGACGTTGAACAACTTCAGCACCACGGTACAAACGCCGGTGAAAAATCCGGGCCGGAAATGACCTTCGAACAAATCCGCCAACTCAGGGGGTGGGTGTACTTTGAACTCCTGCGGCTCCGGATAGAGCTCGCTCTCGTCGGGCGCAAAAACAAGGTCGCAGCCAGCCTCTTGAAGCAACTCGCAATCGCGCTCTAGCGTGCGGGGGTATCGGTCAAAGTCTTCGTTCGGTGCAAACTGCAAGCGGTTGACAAAAATGCTTGCCACCGCTGGCCCACCGCTGTTGCGCGCTAAGCGCAGCAGCGAAAGATGCCCCTCGTGCAGGTTGCCCATGGTGGGCACGAAGCCCACGTCGCGCTCACCCGCCAGCGCGGCGCGCAGATCGGTGACGCGATGTACGAGTTGCATGGTCGTCTCTGACCAGGATGCTTCACAGCACCTAAGGCTGCTCGTCCTTGAAGCCTATGCTCCAGTGCGTACCGTCACAAAACGGCTTGTTCTTCGAGCCGCCGCAACGGCACAAGGTGTAATGCTCCTCGGAGGCCCCCTGGCCCCACGACGGGTCAACCAAACGCACGCCGCCGACCACTTCGTAGGGGCCATCCTTCGTCACGGTAACCGTCGGCTCGCGCTGTTGGTCCCGAACCTCGACGCCATCGAGCGAGTAACTCAATGCCCCTGAAGGACACCTCTGAATTGTTTCAATAATGGCTTTCACCTCTGCCCCGTCTGGGTCGATCCACGGTTCGCTGCCGTACTTGAATACCGACGCCAGCCCGTCGGTACAGCGTCCGGCGTGCGCGCAGATCGCTCGGTTGTCGTGGATGGTGAGGCCCTGGCCTTGGTAGCTGTCGCGTTTGTCGGCGCTGCCATCGCTCTGCCTCGCTCCGGAGAAACCGTTTTTCTGGTGCGTGCCATCGCAGAACGGTTTGTTGGCAGAGCCGCCACATCGGCACAGCGCCACGACGGGCTGGGTCGCCATACTGTCGCCACGCGAATTTCTTAGGGTCTCTAGGCCTTTGACGACATACGGGCCATTGAGCTTGCATTCGATAGTTGGCGTTTGCTTCATCCTCGATCTCCTGTGGTTTGTTCGACATACGCAGCGCAAAGCGGGCCGCGGGTAGAGCGCACAGCACGCTGAACGTTACACGCAACGCCGCGTTGGCATGCCACGTCTTCTTTCAGGCGCCGATAAGAACAGATGTCATCGAAATAGAACTCAACACGACATTGTTAAAAAACTGAGGGCGCTCGGTTTCGTCCTGCACGGCAAGCGCATACATCAGCGGTAAATAGTGCTCTGCGGTAGGTATGGCCAATGGCGCATGCTGGCCAAGCGAGCCGTAATCAATCAAGGGTTCGTGATCATGCGACGCCAATTTGCTTTTTACCACTTCGTCAAACTCTACAGCCCAATCGAAAGGCGTTTGATCGTCGTAGCTGAACCGACGCAGGTTATGAACAATATTTCCGCTACCCAGGATAAGCACACCTTCCTCACGCAAGGGGGCGAGTTGCCGCGCAAGAGCATAGTGAAACGCTGCCGATTGACCGGTATCCAAGCTCAACTGTACAACCGGCACATCTGCCTTCGCGTAAATGGCCAGCAGCACACTCCACGCGCCGTGATCCAGGCCACGCTCAAAATCCAAACCGACCTTGTGGGCGGGCAGCAAGTCGGCGACCCGGTGGGCCAATTCGGGATCGCCTTTGGCTGGGTACTCAACCGAAAACAGCGCTTTCGGAAAACCATAGAAATCGTGGATAGTTTGGGGCTGTTCTGAAGCCGTTACATGGACACCACGCGTTTCCCAATGCGCCGAGATACACAACACGACCTTGGGCCGGGGCAGCTGCTGCCCCAACCTTTGCCAACGCAAGTGAAACTGGTTTTGCTCGATAGCGTTCATCGGGTTTCCGTGACCGAGAAATAAGGTGGGCATCCGATGAGGGTTGGCGCTCATGATTTTTCCTCAGTTGTCCCATTGATGTGAGGCTTCCGCTAAAGTCAGCAGTTTGGGCGCCCCAACTTCGCTGACGAATGGGGGGTCGCGAAAAGTTCTGCCCTCGGTCCCGGCGGTTGCTTCGCTTCTCCGCGGCCTTGCGGGCCCGGCCCCGCACGAGATTTTCGCTGTACTCTATTGCCTCTACGATCTGACGGAATCATGATGCTCATCGACTGGATGGCGTTCACGCCATGGACTGCCCTCGCGGGTGGCGTCCTCATCGGCATCGCCGCTGCGATGTTGGTGTTGCTCAACGGCCGCATTGCAGGCGTCAGCGGCATCGTGGGCGGCTTGCTCAAACCCGCTATGGGCGACGTCGCTTGGCGCGCTGCCTTCGTCGCGGGCTTGATCGCCGCTCCGTTTGTTTACACCCTGCTGGCACCACTGCCGACCATACAGATTGATGCCGGGCACAGCGCGCTGGTGCTGGCCGGCCTGCTGGTGGGCATGGGCACACGCTACGGCTCCGGCTGTACCAGCGGACACGGCGTTTGCGGCGTGTCGAGGCTGTCGCGACGCTCGCTAGTGGCTACCGCAACGTTCATGGCTGCCGGCTTCGTGACCGTGTTCGTGCTCCGTCATTTGCTTGGCGTTGTAGGCGTCGGCCCATGATCGTCTTCGCGTCTTTGCTCGCCGGCCTTGTTTTTGGGCTGGGCCTCATCGCCTCCGGCATGGCCAACCCGGCCAAGGTGTTGGGGTTTCTCGACCTCGTCGGGCGCTGGGACCCGTCGCTCGTGTTCGTGATGGGCGGCGCGATCGCGGTGGGCGCCATCGCCTTTTTCTTCGCGCGGCGGCGCACCGTCTCGTTGCTCGGCGCGGCGATGAAGCTGCCGACGGCCCGTCATGTCGATCGCCGCCTCGTCGTCGGTAGTCTGCTGTTCGGTGTCGGCTGGGGCGTGGCTGGGTTCTGCCCGGGCCCAGCGCTGGTCGCTCTCGGTCTGGGCGAGGCCAAGGCGCTGTTGTTCGTGGTGGCCATGCTGGTTGGCATGGGCGTGTTCGAAGTCCTTGAACGCCACCGGCGCCGCAGGCGGCCCAACCGGGCCGACGTTTTGCCTGGGCAGGAGGTCGTGACATGACCGAGGCCCTGTCGTGGCTGGCCGCACTCGTGACGGTCGGGTTGCTCGTGGGCTACGAAGCGGCTCTCGTCGTGATGCATAGACGCCAGCCTGGCCGACTGGCGCGCAGCGCACACGCCAAGCTGCGCGAGGAGTGGTTTGCCGCAGTTTCAGCACAGAAGGGTTCTGAGATCCTCGCCGTGCAGACGCTGCGCAATTCGCTGATGTCGGCGACGATGACGGCGTCGACAGCGGTGCTGGGCCTCATCGGCACCGTGACGCTGGCAGCACCTTCGCTGCACGCTAGTTTCGGCGCGGCCAGCGCAGGGGTTGGGCCATCGAACGTTCGCCTGGTGCTGGAACTTGTGCTGATGGCCTTGCTGTTGGCGTCTCTCGTGTCCTCGACGATGGCCGTGCGCTTCTACAACCACGCTGGTTTTATCGGCGGCATGCCGGTGGAGTCCGAGGCCCGGCAGCGGTGGATAGCTGCCGGGACCGTCTATGTGCGCCGCGCCGGGCTGCTCTACAGCTGGGGCCTGCGCCATCTGATTTTGGTAGCGCCTATCTTGGCCTCTATTCTTCACCCGCTGGCCGGGCCGATTGCGGCAGTGGTCATCGTCACGGTGCTGTATCGCTTTGACCGCGCCGGCGCCATGGGAACATAGTGGTGCACGGC
>JAOTTZ010000195.1 GCA_029864165.1 Burkholderiaceae bacterium | reverse complement strand
CTATCGTCCACGTGAGCGTGAACAAATCGCCATTGGATGCCGTTCCATTCAAGACAAAAGACTTCGACGGCGCACTCAATAGATTCTCGTATGCCAGCCGTGCGTTGTAAACCGTCCCGGTCGCGCCCGATCCACCGCCGCCGCACCCCGTCACTAAGCTCGTTGCGGCGACAAGCGCCGCGTTCATCACTAGAAATCGAATCATTCTGCCCTCGTTACTGCAATCAACTCCGCTGTGGGTACGGCCTCGCGCCGGGCGCTGGCCAAGTCGCAAAGATACTTCAACTGGATACTCATTGTACTGAAATATTTGTGTTTCTTGTTCGGTGATGGCCAAAACTTACCGACAACTGCGAGTTTGACTGCCAGCTTTCTCTTGCACCCCTCACTTAGGGGGGGGGCACGAGTAAGGGATTGAAGTACGTCGCTATTTGCGGTACGTTTCGTCTATAAGTTTTTGGGGCTAGGCTCGTTCGTGCGTTTGATTTTGTGAGCCAGCTGAAAAGGGCCCGTTGTAATGCTGCCTTCGGGCCGTTTGGGAACACAGGTCATCTATTTTTTCTTTAGGGGATTGCGATGTTGAATCTACGTTGCGTGGTGCGTGGCCTGCTCTGTGTCCTGATGTTGATGGCGGGAAGTGCGCGGGCCGTTGACATGACGTACGAGGCTTCCAATCTCGCGAATGACCGCTGGCGCTACAGCTATACGCTGAGCGGTAGGTCGATCGATAGCATTGCGCAGTTCGCAGGTGTGACGCTGATCTTTCCGGTGGCATCGTACGCCGGTCTGGTGCTCGACAGTGTGCCGGATGCGGCCGACTTTGTCGGTGCGCTGACGCAGCCCGACTCGGCGCTGCCGGGTGACGGATTGCTTTCGCTGACGGCGAATCGAGTCATCGACGCTGAAACTTTCCACTTCTCGGTCAGCTTCGACTGGCTGGGCTTGTCGCCGCCAGGGTCGCAGCCGTACGAGATTTTCGACGATAACTTCAGCATCACTGGAAGCGGCGAAACGACGCTCATCCCCGAGCCCGCGGCGTGGCTACTTACGCTCGCCGGCCTAGCGGGGCTGGTCGCTGTGGGCCGCAGGCGCCATGCGCATGGAGTAGCACGCTGAAGTACGTGCCCAAAAACGCTGAGTACCCCATCCATGTGCGCAACATACATGACTCAGCGGTGAGGTCACATGCTCGCTGAGCGCTTTCACCTACCGCCGCCGAGTTCCCGGCGCCAACACTTACTACCGAGGTTGTTATGAAGAAGTCAAGCACCGTTCGCAAGCCCAAGCAAGCCAGCGCACTGTTGCTTGCATTGGTAGCCCGGATCAGCGGCTGGCTCGGTCGGTGGATGAGACGCTGGAGCGAAGCACCTGCGAAGCTGTGCAGCGCAAGCGGCTCAGCTCGCGCTGTCGCTGCGCAATGGGAGGCACTACGTTCCGGCGCGAGCCGCTGGAAGGCAGCGCGTGCTGCGCGCAAGGTGGACGCTGCAGCGCATACGGCGCGCGCGCATTTCGAACCATTTGAACCGCGCATCTTGATGTCGGCCGACCTGGTGCTGGGCGCGCAGCTCCAGTCCACGCTGACCAACGCCGAACTCAACAGCTTCATCCAAACGCAGGCGCTCAACATCAACTTGACGACGCTGGCCACCGACGCCGACGGCACCGAAGTCAGCGTCGCCTTCACCACCGGCCCAGGCAGCGCCGAGTTAGAAGCCCAAGGCGACGGCTACCTGCTCAAACTCAGCGGCACCGACGCCACCACCGAACTCACGCTCAACGCCAACGGTGGCGACGGCAAAGTCAAGCTGACCGGTATCGAGGCCACCGGGCCACTGGCCTTTGCCAACCTCATCGCCGCCGACCTGCAAGGCACAGCCACCTTCGAGCAACATGTCGCAGCGCTGACCTTGGGCGAACTCAACGGTGCCGACCTACAACTGCAAAGTGCAGGCAACGTACTCCTGAAGACCGGCGCCGCAGTTGATAGCCACGTACACGCACCACTGGCCAGCGTCGTGCTCAGCGCACCGAGCTGGGGCGGCAACTCGACCATCGAAGTCGCTGCCCTGCGCAGCCTGGGCATAGGCGCCAACTTCAACGCCAATCTCCTCGTCAACGCCAACGGCGTGAGCGGCTTTGCCGTCAACATCGTCAACGTCACCGGCGCTGCCTCGGGCGTTTGGAACATCCAAGGCCGCAGCAACTCGGTGCAAGTCGGCAGCAGCAGCGCTGATTGGAAAGCTAACTTCGCCCAACCGCTGAGCCAGTTGTATATACGAGGCCAGGCTGAAGGCCAAGTATCGGCGGCGGCCATGCAAATTCTGCAAGTCGGCGGCGACATGAGCGGCTTCAAGCTGCTCATCGGCGCCGACCTCGGAGCTGACGCCATGCTCGGCGGCAGCGGCGAGAACGCCGACAGCTTCAACCCCGGCACGCTGGCACGACTGCGCGTCTCGGGCGACATAGTAGACAGCCACATTGCCGTTTCGGTGAACCCCGTCAACGACGTGCTCCTCGACGGCGACGACCAGATGCTGGGCACCGCTGCCAACCGCGTGCAAGAGTTACTGGTCGGTGGCGAGTTGCTCGGCAGCACGCGCATAGTCGCGCCTGCATTCCCGGCCATGGTTCGCGTCAATGGCAGTTTGGTGGACCCCGCCAGCCTGCCGCAACTGGCGACCTCGCTCAGTGACGAGATAGCACCGACGCTGAGCGCAGCACTGGTCGCAGACACAGGCACGTCCAACGCCGACGGCATCACCAACAACCCGGCCATCGCTGGCCAGGCCAGCGATAACGTCGACGTCACCCAGTTGCTGGTCGCGCTCGACCCCGTGGGCGATACGCCGACCTTTAGTGACCAAACTGCTGCCTTGGCAGCCGACGGCAGCTTCACGCTCAGCCAAGCTGCGCTAGACACACTCGCCGGTGGTGCACTGACCGACGGTGCCCACACCGTTCGCATCGTTGCCGCAGACGCTGCGGGCAACCAGTCCGCGCCGGTCGACGTCAGCTTCACACTCGATACCAGCGCACCCACGCTCAGCAGCTTTGGCTTAGCGCCGGTGTCAGACACAGGCACCATCGGCGACAACATCACCAGCGCCGAAACCGTCACGCTTGTTGGCGCCGCTTCGCCGGGCGCAACAGTTGCCTTGATCGCGCCAGTGCGGACAACGACCGCCGCAGCCGATGGCAGCTTCTCGTTTGCCAATATCGCCCTGGTCTTGGGCGACAACAGCTTTGAGATCAGCCTGAGCGATGAGGCCGGCAACACCGCCACCGGCAACCTGAGCGTCAACCGCGAGCCTGCCGTCGTTGTCGATGACCAAGCACCGAGCCTGAGCGCTGCACTGTTCGCAGACACCGGCGCCAGCAACAGTGACGGCATCACCAGCAACCCGGCCATCGCCGGCCAGGCCGGCGACAACATCGGCGTGACCCAACTGTTGGTCGCGCTCGATCCTGGCGCGACGCCGACCTTTACCGACCTCAGTGCTGAGCTGGCAGCCGACGGCAGCTTTACGATCAGCCAAGCCGCGTTAGAGGCGCTAGCCGGCGGCAGCTTGGCCGCAGGTGCCCACACCGTACGCATCATCGCCGCAGACGCTGAGGGCAACCAGTCACCCGCGGTCAACGTCAACTTCACGTTTGACGCCAGCACGCCCACGCTGAGCAGCTTCAGCCTGGCAGCCTCCGACGCCAGCAACGCCGGCCTCGACGAGACCGGTGCCAGCAAAGTCCAGCTCAAAGGTCAGGCTGAATCAGGTGCCACCGTGACGCTGGCCAGCCAAGGCATCAAAGTCGTCGCCGGCGCCGGCGGCGCCTTTGTCATGCCCGGTGTGGCACTCAACGTTGGCGCCAACGAGTTGACGCTGAGCATCATCGACGCCGCAGGCAACGCAGGCAGCGACCTGAGCCGCACCATCACGCGCAACGTCGACGTCCAAACCGACGCAATTCTGACTTGGAACGACATCGCGCTCAGGGCCATTCAACTCGACGTGACCGACCCACCGGTGGCCACCCGCACGTTGGCCATGGTCAGTCTGGCGCAATACGACGCCCTGGCGGCCATCGAAGGCAGCCCAGCATACTTAGTGCAGTTGAGCGTCAGCGGACCGGTATCGGTTGACGCCGCGGTGGCCACTGCTGCGCACCGGATACTCAGCGCCATTTACCCGGCGCAGAAAGACATCTTTGATGCTGCGCTGACCACCAGTTTGGCCGGCATTGCCGATGGCACCGCCAAGGACACCGGCATTGCACTCGGCCTGAGCGTTGCCGATTCAGTTATCGCCGCGCGCAGCAACGACGGTGCCAACAGCTTCGCAAACTATCCCGGCAGCACGGCCCTAGGCGTATGGCGCCCGACCGGCCCGGCGTTCGAACTGGCCGACGACCCGCAGTGGAGATACGTTACACCGTTTGCGCTGACCTCGCCCAGCCAATTCAGGCCCGCGGCACCGCCGGCACTGAACAGCGCCGCCTATGCCAAAGATGTCGAAGAAGTCAAACGCCTAGGATCGGCTACCAGCACCGAGCGCACGGCCGACCAGACCGAACAAGCGCAATTCTGGGCCGACGGGGCAGGCAGCTTCACCCCG
>JAOTTZ010000194.1 GCA_029864165.1 Burkholderiaceae bacterium | reverse complement strand
ATTCGGTTGGCGCCAAAAAACAGACACCGTTGAACAAACCGATAGTAAGAAGAAGCCCAGCCAGTGGATTTCAATCGACCAAATGCGTGCAGCCATCGAATTTTCGGCGCTGACGCGCAGCCGGGGTCGCATGAAAGTGGTTGTCGTTCACCCCGCTGAGCGCATGCCGCAAGCGGCGGCGAGTGCATTGCTCAAGCTGCTCGAAGAACCGCCCGCCAATCAACGCCTCGTGCTCGGTTGCGGTGACGTGTCTGCCCTGTTGCCCACCGTACGCAGCCGCTGCCAGACCATTCGCCTGCCGCTGCCAGACAGCGAGGTGGCAGTTGCTTGGCTGCGCGCCGCCGGCTTGGTCGATGCACCCTCGCTGTTGGCAGCCAGCGGCGGGCAGCCTCTGTCCGCTTTGGAGCGACAAGCGCTCGGGCTGGACGCAGCACTCTGCGCGCAATTGCCCCAGTTGGTGGCAGCGGGCAACGCGACACCGCTTGCAAAGCTGTCGGTGCCCCTGGTGGTAGAGCTGTTGCAAAAGCTCTGCCACGACGCTTTGCTCGTAGCTTGCGGCGTCGCGCCGCGCTACTTCAAAATGAGCAGCGTCGTGCCGACATCGAATATCCGCCAGCTTACCGAATGGGGCCGTGAACTGCGGCGCGTGAGTCGCAACGCTGAGCATCCCTGGAACGCGGGGCTGATGCTCGAGTCGCTGCTACAGCAAGGACAAAGGGCGTTGACTCAGAGTCACGTCGGACGGTAGCAACGATACTTCTGTACACTGCGTTTGATGGTTGAACCAGCTGCGCAAACCCCGAGTGCCACCGCACCCACAGCCACGGGTACGGCTGCCGCAGCGTCGCGGCCGAGTGTGGTACAGCTGGTGTTTCGCGAGAAGGCGGCGCTGTTTGCTGCCTACATGCCCCAACTTACGGACGGCGGGTTGTTTGTTCCAACACCACGTGAGTATCGTCTAGGTGACGATATATACCTCCTGCTGTCGCTGCCCGACGATCCACAACGCTACCCGGTGGCTGGGAAAGTCGCTTGGATCACGCCGGCCAACGTGTCGGGCGGGCGCACACAGGGCGTCGGCGTGCGCTTTCCCGGCGACGAGAAGACGCGAATACTGCGGCTGAAAATAGAAGAGATGCTTGGAACCTCGATATCTGCCAATAAGCCAACCCAAACCATTTGAGCCAATAAGCGGTGGTTGGTTGGTGTTGGCCGGCAAGGTCTTCCTATGTACGTCGACTCTCATTGTCATCTGAGCTTCCCCGCGCTGTGCGATCGAATTGACGAAATCCGCGCGGCCATGGCCACGGCCAGTGTCGACCGCGCGTTGTGTATCTGTACGACCCTGGAAGAGTTTCCTGAAGTGCATGCGCTGGCCATGCGCTACGACAACTTCTGGGCTAGTGTGGGGGTGCACCCAGACAACGAAGGCGTCCGCGAGCCCTCGGTGGCCGATTTGGTGGCCATGGCCGGGCAACCTCGCGTGGTGGCCATAGGCGAAACAGGGCTGGACTATTACCGGCTCAACGGCCGTAGTGTGTCAGCCATGGCATGGCAACGCGAGCGGTTTCGCGTCCATATCCGCGGCGCTCGGGCGTCGGGATTGCCGCTTGTGATCCATACTCGCGCGGCGTCGCAAGACACGCTGGCTATCCTGCGTGAAGAGGATGCGCAGAACTCGCGCGGCGTATTCCACTGCTTTACCGAAACGCAAGCGGTGGCACGCGAAGCACTCGACCTGGGGTTTTATATTTCATTTTCCGGCATCATTACCTTCAAGAACGCTGTTGACTTGCGCTCCGTGGCCCAGTTTGTGCCGCTGGATCGCTGTCTGATCGAGACTGACAGTCCTTACTTGGCGCCCATGCCTCACCGTGGCAAAACCAACGATCCGTCCTTGGTGCCGCTGGTCGCGCAGCAACTGGCGAGCCTCAAGGGTTGCTCGGTCGAGGCCGTGGCAACAGCCACCACGGAGAATTTCGAATGCTTGTTTCAACGCGTTGGCCAGCCTGAGGTAGGGCGCCAATGAACGTGCTGTATTGGGTTGGAAGAACTGTTGGGTTTGTTCTTGCATTGGCAGCGGCCACGGCTCACGCTGGATCGTACGAGGATTTGTTCTTTGCGTTGCGCGGTGACGATGCTGCGACAGTGAGGGCGTTGCAGGAGCGCGAGTTCGACCCCAACACACGCAATCTGCATGGGCAAGTGGGGTTGTACGTCGCTTTGCAAAACGAGAGCTTTGCTGCGGCGCAGGTCTTGATGGCGCACCCAAAGCTACAAGTCGATGCGGTCAACACCGCGGGCGAATCGCCGTTGATGATCGCTGCATTGAAAGGCCAGCTCAGCTGGTGCCAGCGCCTGTTCGACCGCGGTGCGTCGATGAACTTGCCGGGCGCTGGTCGCCGCTGCACTATGCCGCCACCGGGCCTGAACCGAACGTGGTGCAGCAGCTGCTCGACCACGGCGCCCACATCGATGCCGAGTCTCCGAATCGCAGCACGCCCTTGATGATGGCCGCACCCTACGGCAGTGAGGCCAGCGCCCACTTGTTGATTGATCGCGGCGCGGCTCCCAAACCCAGCAACGATCGAACAATGACGGCAGCCGATTTCGCTCGCTCGGTCGGGCGAACAGCACTCGCGTTGCAGCTCGATAAACTGGCACGCTGAGCCGTGTATAAATCGCGCGCATAGAATTGCGACACTCAGACGGTGTAGGCCACGGCTTACCTGCTGGGGTTTGCTCGCCGACACGCTCTTTCCTGCTGTCGATTCGTTGCTTTTGTCGTTTCCGGCAGGTTCTCCCATGGCCCAGGCACTGCACCCTATGCTCAACGTTGCTGTCAAGGCAGCGCGTGTGGCGGGCGCGCTGATCAACCGAGCATCGTTGGATCTGGACCTGCTCAAGGTCGATACCAAAGCGCCCAATGACTTCGTGACCGAGGTGGACCAGGCGGCCGAGGAGGTCATCATTGACACGCTGCGTGCGGCCTACCCGGGCCACGCCATACTGGCCGAAGAGTCGGGCCGCACGGGGGGCGCCAAAGACAGCGAGTACCTGTGGATCATCGACCCGCTAGACGGTACGACCAACTTCATTCACGGTCTGCCGGTCTATGCGGTTTCGATCGCGCTCGCCCACCGCAACCAAGTTCAGCAGGCTGTTGTCTACGACCCGACACGCAACGACTTGTTCTACGCGTCCAAAGGACGCGGCGCATTCCGTAACGACAAGCGCTTGCGTGTTTCCAAGCGCATCCGTCTGACCGAATCACTGATCGGCACTGGTTTTCCGTTCCGCAAGGGTGACAACTACGAGCGCTACTTGCAAATGTTCGAGGCCGTGATGCAACACTGCGCTGGCCTGCGCCGTCCGGGGGCTGCCGCACTGGACCTGTGCTACGTGGCCGCGGGTTACTACGACGGGTTTTTCGAGACTGGGCTGAGCCCTTGGGATATTGCCGCAGGATCGCTGCTGATCACCGAGGCGGGCGGCTTGATCGGCAACTTCACTGGCGAGTCAGACTTCCTATACCAGCGCGAAGTGGTGGCAGGTAACCCGAAGATCTACGCGCAACTGGTGAAGATTTTGGCGCCTTACACGGGCGTTGTCGACAATGCAACTAACCCCTCAGCGGGTGCTCCCCAGGGTACTTCCAAAGTGAATCCGGTGCGCGAACGCGTTGCTCGTGGTAAGGGCGGAAGCACGTAAGCGGAATACTTCACCCGAGGCGTGGGGCGCATGATGGAAAAGGGGTTGCATGTGCAACCCCTACAGAGACGCAAACCTACTGGATCGCTGAATCAGAAAGCGTAGTTCAGCCCGACAGAGAATGAGTTGGCCTTTGATTTTTCGGTTGCTCCAGAATCTGGGTCTTTTATTTCGAATCTAGTCCAATCCCAGCTACCTATCAAGGTAAGTTCTTTGCTCAGCACGTAGCCAACCCCAAGACCTAGGTAAGGCTCGGTTTTCGATGTGCTCGTCCCTGGAGCTTTAGCTTTGTTCCTCGCAATGCCGAAACGCCCCACGCCATTCCAATCCGTATTGAACGCGAGGTGGTACGCACCGCCAAATCCAAAACTTGTGTGCTCAACATCGAAACTGTCAGTGCCCTCGGTCACTTTTGTTTTGCCTAGGTCGGAATAGGCGACTTCAAGAGCCCACTCCGGGGTTAATTTATATCCGCCGTAGAGCTTAAATGCGGTATCTGACTTGTCGCACGAATCCCCCAGTTTGTTGCAATCGTAGTCTGAGCGCGACGCCCCAACTTGCCCACCTACGTACCCTTGTGCGCTGACCACGCCGCAAAACCCGATCGCAGCCAGTGTTACGGGGAAAAGAAAAAATCGTTTCATACACAATCTCCAAGTAGTACTGTCGTAGTTTCTCAATTGCTCAGGCCAGCCCATTCCTGCGCGCCTAGCTGTTGGCATTATCCTTCTAGTGCCGTCTGTTCAAGGCTTGTAGCCATCATCGTGTTGTTGCGCTGCGACGAAATCGACGGGCCTTGCGCCGCTCCTTCCGCATAGCAATCCACCCAGGGGCCAAGTGCAGTCACCGTGCAAAGGGCTTTGCGAACGTGAACCAACCGCCCCACACACCCATGATGCAGCAGTAC